>JALDAN010000035.1 GCA_022729355.1 Candidatus Nanohalarchaeota archaeon
ATCGGACACCTATGATACAGATTACAGAAGAATAAATAACATTTCCAGTCAGAATTATTTGTATGGAAGGCCTCACGGAACAGGAGTATACTACTTTGCTGGAGCGTCTTGAAGAGGAGTTCTCGGAGTACTATGAGTTGGCGGGAGGCAAGAACTACAGATACCATCATCTTGTCAGGACACACAGATACGTCAAGAAGCTTGTAGAGAAGCCGGAGATCAGAGACCTTGAATTTAATTTGAAGGTCCTGGAAGTGGCTGCACTTTTCCACGACATCGGAAGAACGGAAGATATTGAAGATGGCTACCTCGATCCGATAGAGGCTCATGAAGGCCATGCAGAGACAGGAAGGGAAATAGTGGAACAGTTCATCGACGATATACTTAGTGAAGAACAGGTAGAGGAAGTGAAACAGGTCATCGGAAACCACCACTCCCGTCCTGAAAAAGTTGAGACACGTATCGTGAGAGATGCAGACAGACTAGGCCTTTTTGGCCCACTGAATCTATGGAGGATGATACATTACGCATCCGACAAGGAGAGGCCTCTGGAAGATTCGATAGAGTACTTCTGGGGTGAAGGCCGTGAACAGAAAAAAGAGAGATTTGACGAACTCAACTACGAGTGTTCAAAGAAGATAGCCAGAAAACGTATGGAGAAAGCGGAGGAAACGATGAAAACTATTGAGGAAGAACACCTCGGGAAGGACATCTAGATATAAGTTTCAGGAACGTAAACAAGTTTTACTGTGAAACTTAGAGAACACGAGGCCAAACAGCTTCTGAGGAAACACGGTATCGAAACACCTTCCACAGAACTTGAAGAAGGCAAGGAATACGTTGTCAAGGCCCAGATACTCGCCAACAACAGAAAAGAGATGGAGGCCATAAAGTTCGCAGCAGGCCCTGAAGAAGCAGAAGTAATCAAAAAGGAACTACTGGGTGCAGAATTCGACGGACAGGAAGCAGAAGAAGCACTTATAGAGGAAAAAATCGATTTCGAAGAAGAATACTACGTATCATTCATGTACAGCACAGACTCCAGAACACCAGTAATGATATTCTCAAAAGAAGGAGGAACAGGAATAGAAGACAGAGAGGCCTCACAACTCGTTCTCGAAGACGACTCACAGTTCAGATTCCGAAGATTCCTCAAAGAACAAGGCTTCGAGGGAAAGGAAATAATCAAGCTAGGAATAACTCTACAGAAGCTTTTCCAGGCCTTCCTGGAGGAAGACGCACGGCTTCTCGAAATCAATCCGCTCGCAAAGACAAGTGAAGGATACGTTGCACTTGACGCAATGATGGATCTTGAAGACGACGCATCTTACAGACACAGCAGAGACTTCCCGGAAAGAAACGCTGAAGGAGGAGAAAAAACGGAGAGGGAAAGAAGAGCCGAGAAAATCGATAAAAATGATCACAGGGGAGTAGCAGGAAAATATACAGAGCTGGACGGCGACATCGGAATGATGCTGGCAGGAGGAGGAGCATCACTCACCAACATGGACGCACTGATCCAGTACGGCGGAAAACCAGCAAACTACACAGAATACGGAGGCAATCCGCCGACAGAAAAAGTATACAAACTATCCAAAGTCATAATGTCCAAAGAAATCAGAGGCCTCTGGCACGTAGGAGGAACAGCCAATAACACGGACGTAGAAAGAACGATGGACGGCTTCATACAGGCCTTAAGAGAGGAGAAGCCGGATTATCCGATAGTTGTCAGGAGAGACGGGCCTCACGCGGATGAGGCCTTTGATAAGCTTCGTGAAGTACGTGAAGAGCTTGATCTTGATATGAAGCTTTTCAGGAACGACAAGCCGATGACAGAATCAGCTAAAGACTTGATGCAGATGATTCAGGAACGAGGTGAGAGTCAATGAGTGTATTCGCAGATGAAGATACCAAGCTACTTATTCAGGGTATCACAGGGAGAGCAGCAAGTGAGAAAACACCGCACATGATAGATTACGGTACCGACGTAGTTGCAGGAGTAACTCCCGGCAAAGGAGGACAGGAAGTCGCAGGAGTACCTGTATACGATACAGTAGCGGAAGCTGTAGAAGAACATCCTGAGATAAACACTTCCCTGATCTACGTACCGCACTTCGCGGCGAAAGATGCCATACTGGAGGCCCTGAACTCCGGAATCGAAAAGATCAACGTCACAACAGAGAGAATCCCTACAAAAGATATGTGGGAAGTCATGAAAGAAGTAGACAGGAAGAACGCCACACTTGTAGGCCCTACAAGCGTGGGAGTCATAAGCCCTGATAAAGCGAAGATAGGGCCTATAGGAGGAAATAGAGCTGAAGAGGCCTACTCTGCGGGACAGGTCGGTATAATCTCCAAGTCCGGAGGTATGACTACGGAGACTGCACAGGTAGTGCAGAACGCAGGGTTCGGCGTCAGTACAGCTATGGATATCGGAGGAGACAAGATCGCAGGCACCAACTTTGTAGAGGCCCTGAAGATGTTTGAAGAAGATGATCAGACTGACGCAGCAGTCATGTTCGGAGAGCTTGGAGGCACGTACGAGAATCAGGTAGCAGAGATAGTTGACGAGCTTTCAATCCCTGTAATCGCTTTCATCACGGGAGAGTTCACTGAAGGAATGCCTACACAGCAATACGGCCATGCAGGAGCAGTCATCAGAGGAGATCAAGACAGGCCTTCACACAAGAAAAAGATTCTGAAAGAAGCAGGAGTACACGTCGTAGATGTGCACCACAAGATAGGTGACAAGCTCCAGAAACTTCTTGATGAGTGAACAGTGATAAAAAATTTTCTCCCGCATGTTTTCTAGGGTGGATAAATAATTATGACACAGCAGTTCCGCGGCAACATACCCGTATCACTGGCTAAGCAAGTATTCAAAGGGCAGAGAAGAGGGCGGCCTGATATCGTAAAACAGTCGATAGTGGATAAAGGCCTTGAAATAGATCTGGATCAGGAGCCTCCGGTAGAATCCAATTCTGACACAGTTTTCGGTCCTTTTTCGGAGGCCTTTGCGGTGAAAGGCCTAATACATGATGCTGCGGTAAATCAGTATGCTCGTGAACAAGTTTTCAGGCAGCTTGGAGCCCAGCCTTCCGAGGAAGAGATACTTGATTTACTGGAAGGCAGTATAGATGGAACAGGAACTGCTACTCCAGCACTGAGAAACAGAGTAGATACACTGGAGAAAAAATATGGTTTAAGTCCTGATGAACTACTTGAATACAGATTTGGAGATACAACAGTTCATGGAATGCTTGCAGACTTCGCAGAGTACAGAGCAGAAAACTGGCAGGAAGATACAGCAGGATTTGACAGAATAAATCCAGAAGTACCTGTCTTTGGACAAGGCCTTTCCGGAAGAATAGATCTCCGAATGAGGGAGCCAGGCCAGATAAGAGAAATAAAGATGAAGGAAAATAAAGATGAGGAAGATCAGTTCCAGGCCTCAGCATACTGGCTTATAGATGAGGGAGATCCTGAAGTTGTCTTGGAGTATCCTTTAATGGATGAAAGACTGGAATTCGATCCCGAAGCAGAAGAAAACGACTTTGATCCAAGAGAATACGCTTTCGATGTATACAGCTCAAGAGATACAGCAGTGGAACTTATCAACGAACTGAGGGATCTACAGTCAGAATACTTCGAGATCTATGATTCACGTGAAAAAGCAACAAGAGAAGCACTCACAGAACTACAGGTAAAATAAATAATGGATACAACGGCGAGAGGATGGCAGGAGAACAGGGAAGAATACCTGAAAAAGGCTTACGCCGCAGTAAACAAAGAAGGAGAGCCACTGCCACTGAATCAGGCCGTAGACAACTGGAACATGCTCACAGACGAGGCCTCCAAACACTATTTCTGGAAAGCTTTAGGCCTCTTCCATCTCGACGAGAGTCTTGAGATAGTTGAAGAGCAGAGCACTAATCTCTTCCAGATTGATACAGATGTTGAGATGCAGAGTCTTCAGGACTTAGATGCAGAAGATCTTGAGCTAGGAGAAGGAACAGGAGTCAGAAGAGTGGAAGAAGATCAGCATCGCGAATACGGCGATTTCCAGGCGCCTATAATCCCGACCTTCATCGCATGGGAACACGTCGACAGACAGGACTACGACATCTTTCCCTATGAAGACCCGGAAATGAGAGGGCTTGCAGCCCGAAACACTTCTAAAGACGGTACAAAGCAAAAATGGATAGGATTCTACAACACGGACGAAAAGACCTCAACATGGCTAAATCAGGTATTCAGAGGCCTTGAAATGGACGGTAAGGAAGTACTTTCAGAGGAAGATATATTCTCAAACAGGAACAGAGAAAGCTACGTCGATACAATCTGGGAATCAGAGCCCTTGAAAATGCGGCAAAGAGGATACAAAATCTGGGATGCAGCAGTAGAAGCTGTAGAGGAAGAGCTCCCTGAACGTGTACGGCATTACAGAGATCGCTGGGACTCGGAGATAGATGAGATGGAGGCCCTGAAACGCGAAATGCGTCTAATGATCGGAGACGACGAGTTTCAGGAAGATGGAGCCTACATCGAAAGGATAGTAGATGCGTACTACAGTGAAGGCCTTGAACGAGATTCCAAGCTGTTGAGGCCTCTACTGGAGAACATGGAGTCCACTCCTGTGGAAGAAGGCGATATGAATTATGGTGAGGCGACACGCGGCTCCGCGACTTCTGAAGGCCTGAAAGAAAGAAATCAGGCTTATATGGAGCATTTTCTTGACCTGGTGTGGCAGATGTCTGAAGAGGCTTACGGCGAACAAGAATTATAATTCCTGAAGATAAAGTAGTCAGGTATGGGAAACGAGTGGAAGACTGAGATATCGTCCTCTGGAGAGGACGCAGTGATACGTGGAGAACCTCTAGAAGACGTTATGGATATGGATTTCTCCGATGCGATATACCTACTTCTTAAAGGAGAGAAACCATCCGAACAGGAATCAGAACTTTTCAATACCGTTCTATCAAGCTCTATAGACCATGGCATAGGAAATCCAAGCACCGTATCCTCTAGAACAGTACAGAGCGGAGGAAACGACATGAACACATCCGTAGCCGCAGGAGTAATGGCACTCGGAGACAGCCACGGAGGAGCAATACAGGAATGCATGGAGATCCTCCAGTCAAGCGATACACCTGAGGAAATAGTAAGAAAGTACATGAAGAACAGAGACAAGATACCAGGCCTCGGCCATAAAGTATACGACGACACAGATCCACGCACAGAAAAACTACTTGACAAGGCAGAGGAGCTAGGCCTCTCAGGAGAACACGTGGAAAAGATGAGAGGGATTCAGGAGGCCTTCGCAGATGAAAAAGTAAGGCTTGTCATGAACGTTGACGCAGGGATCGCAGCAGTGATGAGTGACCTCGGATTTGAGCCTGAACTTGGTAAAGGATTCTTCATAATCGCAAGGACTCCAGGCCTTGTGGCGCATGTCAGAGAGGAGATGGATAGGCCTGACTTCAGACGTGAAGACGGTGAGTACGATGGTCCGTAGAAACTACAACTCGATGGATCTGGTCTTCTCAGTGAGCGTGAGAGAGGACGATATGTTCGCAGAGGAAGTAACGTCAGAGGAAGTGAAGGATCTGCTGACTGAGACAGATAACGGGAAAGCACTGGACAGGGAAAGTTACTCGGCATCTCTCGAAGTCTACAGAAACGGCGACAGCTTCTTCTACCGGTTGAAAGTACAGGATCACGACGAACAGGACTGGGGCAAGAAAACAGGAGGAGAAACAGATACACGCCACACAGCCAACACCAGAACATACGAAGGAGAAGTACCTGAAGACACCGCAGTATACCAGGAGGCCTCAGAGGCCGCGGAAATCCCTTTCAGATAATTTAAAGCTTTGAGTTGATTTCCTTCAATTCTTCCAGTATATCATTCAGTAAGTCTTTCTTGGAGGCCTCGGCTTCATCCTCTTTGTCTCTGTCGGAGATGCTTCTGTTGATGAGTTCCTGCACTTTCTTCGGTTCACGGATGCTTCTGAAACGCATCTCCACGCCTTCACTTCCTGCTGTTGAGATATTAACGTTTCCGTAGTCGAACATGTTTCCGAATACTCCCTGTGAGAAACTGATGTTCTGGATCTTGCCGAATCCGATCTTCTTCACATTCCTTGAAAGTACACCTTTCTTCACGTAGACTCCGCTTGTAGTTACGACGTAGAAAGTATTCTTGACGCTTAGATAAGCAGCTGCGATTATCAGTAGGCCTACTCCGACTACTGCGAAAGGTATTCCTATTATTACGGCCGGGATGATGCTTTTCATCATAGGCCTTCCCTGCCATTTAATCTCTTCGTCTTCCTCAAGTGTAAGCCAGTTAGGATCTTCCATCTTTGTATCAATAATTTTTCAAGTCAAGCTGTTTAATACTTTTTCCAACCAACTGTACTGCACGGGGTTGAAGTTTTATTGAATAAAGATAGCCACGGAGTTTACCATTCAAGACTGGGCGATGTAGCACTTACTGTCTCACACATAGAAAGAGAACGTGACAGCCCTGATGACTGGGAGCTACTGGAGAAAAACTTCCCACAGGAAAGAATAGCAGACGAAGTACACTTCTCCAACATCAAACAAGTCACATACACAGAAGGATCAACATATCCATACATCGAATTCGAACTCGGCAACGGCGAAGATAAGAAAATGTTCTTCTCAATAGGAGACCCATACAAAGAAATCTTCAAAGAACTCAAAGACCGGATAGCAACATACAGACAGGCCTACCAGTAGATAGAATTCTCTGGAAAAGTTTTTCAACCACTAGTTCCGGTTTATGAATGTGGATAAAGAAAATAACAATAGTGTCGTTTTAGATGAAAGTGTGGATGTGAAGGTTGAACGAAGATTAGATAACAAATTGAAGGTTTATAGACCCGAATCAGGTCTCTCTGACAGAGAGGTTCTAAGAATATGCAATTAGAAAAACAGGCTCCCTTAGTCACTAGAGATCAGGGAGATTTCATCGAACTTGATACTCTTCTAGATCACTATGGCATTCTAGTAGATAAACAGTTACATCTGCGTGATAGAAAGCTCGTAGCACACACTATATCTTCAATAAATGAAAAACATCGAGATCATCTAAACAACAATATCATTTTCATTTCAAATTTCTATGGAAGATTCTAAGCAACAATATCCCCGCTCGATTTTTCTTTATCTCGAACAAATTCAATAGCGGCAGCTACCTCATCTTCATCAACCGTAGGCAGAGCCTCTGATATATCTGAAACGGACATACCTCTCTTAGAATACATCTCAGAAATCTGTTCTACGGATACTCTGCTTCCCTTAATACGGGCCTTACCTCCCAGTACCTCGTCTGATTCAACTATAACAGACATAATCTTTAATTATAGACGAACTGATTTAAAAATATCTGCAGCAACAAACTGATATTTTTAGAAACAGATAAGTATTTGCGGTCACCGGGATTTGAACCCGGGTCGTCGGCTCGAAAGGCCGACATGATTGGCCGGACTACACCATGACCGCGCTTAAAGAAAAAAAGTG
>JALDAN010000047.1 GCA_022729355.1 Candidatus Nanohalarchaeota archaeon
GAGGAAGGACTTGTCGACAGGATTGATGCAGAGGCCTCAAGAAATAATCTTAATCGCTCCCAGCAGGTGGAAGATCTTCTGGATGACTACTTTGTTTCAAGGTCTATAGGGACTGCTGTAGTGTTCTGTGGGGGTTCTGAAGCTCGTTCAATGAATGATTACGATGGGAAGCCGGTCCTATCGCATGTACTTGATAATCTGGCGGATACTACTGTGGAAAGAGTGTTTTTGCTTTCTGGAGAGAACAGAGAAAGGATAGAATCCTATTTCGGTGATGTTTACAGAGGCCTTGAGCTTGTAACTGTTTCGGAGGAGGATCCTGAGGGAACGGCTCGTGCACTTGAGATCATCAAGGACAGGATTGCAGGCACGTTTCTTGTTCTTAACGGCCATGTCTTGAGTGATGTTGACATTGATGAGATGCTTGAAGTCCATAGAGAGGAAGATGTTATGGCTTCAATGGCGCTCACGACAGTGAATGATCCTTCAAGCTACGGTGTAGCTCGTCTTAAAGGAAGGAGTATACTGGGTTTTGAGGAGAAGCCGTCTCCGGGAGAGGAGCCGTCACGACTGATTAACGCAGGCACGTATATCGTTGAGCCTGAAATCTTTGAGGAGATAGATAGGGACAGTATCGAGGAAGTATTCGAAAAACTTGCTGCTGAGAGACAGCTCGCCGGATATATTTACGGCGGAGAATGGAAGGAATTCCCGGAGTGATTATATGCGATTGACTGTCCTGGGCTCGGGATCATGTGTCGCAGAACAGACTCACAGAGCCTCTTCAGCATATATTTTAGAGGCCTCTAACGGAAAATTATTGATTGATACGGGTACAGGTTCTCTACGTAATCTCGTTAAAGCAGGTTTTGATGTAAAAGATGTCGATAAAGTCTTCAGCACGCATCGTCATCCTGATCACGTATCAGATCTCATCCCATTGATTCAGGATAAGGTGGTCCGATCCTTTAGTGAGGATGAATCCGATCTCGAAGTCTACGGGCCTGAAGGCCACAGAGACTATGTTTTTGACAGGATGCGGCATGAGATGGTTGATACTCCGGAGGTATTCCAGGAAAAGTTCGGCTTCGATCTTAAAGTCAATGAGTTACAGGCCTATAATAGCTTTGAAAAATTCAGTTTAGAGGCTTTGGAGGCTTTGCACGGCCCGGAATCCTTCAGTTGTCTTTCCCTAAAGTTCTGTTTTGAGAACAAAACGATTGTTTTCACTGGTGACACAGATTTTAATCCTGAACTCGTGGAGTTTGCTGGAGAAGCTGATCTGCTTGTAACTGACTGCTCCAGGCCTTCAGGCGTGGATGTTGAAGGCCATATGAACGTTGATGAATGTGCTGAGTTAGCTGAGAAAGCGGATGTCGGTAAACTTGTTTTATCCCATCTGTATCCTGAGGCAGAGTCTCATGATCTCAAAAAACAAGCCTCTCAGAAGTTTGAAGGAGAGATTGTGGTGGCGGAAGATCTTCTGCAGATAGATGTATGAAAGGAGTTATAAACGAGAAACGTAATATGTTGTATTACGATGTTTGATGTTGTTTCCGGGAGCTCCGGTGAATGGCGGGACGTGGATGAACTGCTTGATGAAAGCGGTGAAGAGATCGGTGTATTCGCTCTTGAAGAGGATACAGAGGTTTTTAACGGTTCTAGAAGGCCTGTCCCGCAGTACGGCTTCGCTGTTTCTGATATAGATGCGGTGAGAGGTGATTACATGTTGTTCCCGGAGAAGATAGTTGACGGGGTGCGGGATATAGTTGATCAGAGCTTCATGACGGTCGAAGATATTAACGAAGCCAATTTTTACGTCGGACAGTCAAAAGGAGTCCCCTGGTTCGAGCTCAAGCTTGAACAGTCCTACGAGATACCTGAGAACGAGGCCCCGCATATACATTCACAGGCCTGGGAGCTTTACTACTTCCACGGAGGAGAGGCAACGCTGGAAGTAGGAGATATCAATTTCGACTTCGCACATGCAGAAGAATCATGGTACGAAAAAGGAAACAAGAAGCAAGTAGAGGCCTCTGAAGGAGAGATAGTAGCTGTTCCTCCAGGGGTCCCGCATCAGGTCATCGATCAGTACGGCAATCCGGATTTAGTCGTAGCAAAGTACAGCCTTAGAAAAGACGGTGATATAGGAAAGTATGGGCTCGATGGCAGGAGAGTGGATCCATGGGCCTCCTCAGATAGAGATAGGATGAACGCAGTTCCAGCATCAGACTAAAAATGATTGGCTATGAGGTATAAAATATGGAAAGAGCACTGGTAACAGGAGGAGCAGGATTCATAGGATCAAATATAGTTGAAAGACTTGTAGAGAACGATGTAGAAGTAGTTGTACTCGATGATCTCTACCTGGGAACAGAAGACAATCTATCAGAAGTAAGAGACGAAATAGAGTTCATAGAAGGATCAGTACTCGAAGTCGAAAAAGTAAAAGAAGCAGTACAGGGAGTAGACGTCGTATTTCACCAAGCTGCCAGAAGTTCTTCCCCTATGCATAAAGAAGATCCTGCTGAAGGAGCGAGAGTAAACGTAGAAGGCTTTGTGAATGTGGCGGAGGCCTCTATAGAAGAGGAAGTTGAAAAAATAGTTTATGCATCCACAAGCTCGATGTACGGAAGCGTTGCACCGCCACATAGAGAGGATATGAGTGTTGAACCTGTAAATCTTTACACCGCCTCTAAATTATCTCGTGAGATGTATGCGCGTTGCTATTCATACAGTGACAGGATTGAGACCACAGGCCTCAGATATTTCTCTGTTTTTGGGCCTCACGAGAAAGGGAAGGAAAAATACGCTAACGTAGTTACGCAGTTCCTCTGGAAGATGATGGATGACGAAAGGCCTGTGATATGGGGGGATGGAACTCAGGAGAGAGATTTTGTCTTCGTTGAAGACGTTGTGGATGCCAACATCAAGGCCTCAGAGACGCGTGAAGAACTGGATGGAGAAGTGTTCAATATCGGAAGAGGCAATCCCGTTACATTCAATGAAGTTGTTGAAAAGCTGAACGACGCTCTAGGCAAAAGTATCGATGCGGAAAAAGTTGAGAACCCTCTCGATAACTACGTCCACGAGCACAAAGCAGATAACTCCAAGGCCCGTGAAGTCCTGGGATGGACGCCTTCCTACAGCTTTGAGGAAGGCTTGGAGAAGACTGTGGAGTTCTACAGTGAACACGTATAAGAAGTTTTAACCCTAATTTTGAGGTATGGGACGTATTGACAAGCCTTGGGGATATGAGGAGCAGGTTCTCATGACTCAGGTTGA
>JALDAN010000041.1 GCA_022729355.1 Candidatus Nanohalarchaeota archaeon
AACGTACTTGGCTCCCAGGTACGCGAGTTCGTGCTGTGCCAGTATCAGATCCGGATCAAAGGCCTCCAGTTCTTCTTTCCTGGAGAGGCCTTCTCTGAATCCTGCCAGTATCTTCAGTTGTCGGGGAAGAGGTAGATGGAATGCTTTTGAGCCTGAGGCCTCTTCATCAATAAGTGAGAAAAGCTGGACTTCATGTTCCTGCTCTAGATGCTGCTTCAATGCTTCCATCGATTCTTCTGCTCCGCCCGGCAAATCCTGCCTTCTGGTGAATACTGCTATCTTCATCTATATTATCTGTTTTTGAACTTAGGACTTAAATCAGAAATGCTTTGGTTTTTTTATATGCTCAGTTTTTAGTTGTAATACAATGTTGTTCCTTGACTGGTTGGATGATGTTGTGAAGAAATTCCGTTCAGATGGTTTACTCTCCACCGTTTATAGGGGGGTTGATTACTTTAGGAGAAGGATTTACAGCGAGTATCAACGTCTCAAGTTAGGATTTTCTTACAGGCAAGCTGTTCCTGAACCTTTCAAGGTACTGTATATAAATCCTGATGAAATCAGACACCTGCAGGTGAGTTCCTTTGTGGGAGGAAGAGCTACTTACCGTGACTCCACTCATGTGCTGGGAGGAGACTGGGATAGGCCTCTAGAGGAAACAGACGGACGTGGGGTGAAGCCTTTTGAAGAATACAGTCGATATCAGAGATCGAAACAATATATAGAGGACGATAGAGACTGGGAATCAATAGATTTTGAAGACACCGATAGAATAAATCATAAAAAACAGAAAATACAAAAAGTAGCCAGACTTTACGACAAGATTAAGGATGAAGGCTACAGATCAATGCGTGATATAGGAATCAGGAGGCCTCTGTTCCCTCCCGAAAGAGAAGAAGTTCGAGTAGCTATTGGAAGAAAAGGAGAATTTATTTTTCAGGACGGCAGGCATAGATTGATAGCCTCAAAACTATTGGGAATAGAAGAAATACCTGTAGTAGTCCTCATTAGACATAAGGAATGGCAGGAGAAAAGAGAAAAAGCAGTAAATAACCTGGAAGAATTAGATCAAAAGTACAGAAAACATCCTGATATAGAGTACTTGATTCAGGATTCGTAGACTTTCTGAAAGTATCTTTGTATATGCTTCAGGCCTGTATTTCTCCTCAAAATCTTTCTTAGAGTTCACTCCCAGTTTTTCCCAGTCTACATTCTTTGATAGCTTATCCCGGAGTTCTTCCACTTTTTCTGATTCGAATATAAATCCTGTCTCTTTTTCCTCAACCAGTTCCGGAAGGCCTCCACTATTCGAGACGATTAACGCACTTCCATGGGCCTTTGCTTCCAGTGCGACTAATGGGTTGTTTTCTCTCCAGCGTGAGGGAATGATTACTGCTTTTGCACCGAGGTAAAGTTCTTCCAGTTTTTCTTCAGATACGTAGCCGTGTACTGTCACGTTCTCCGGACTTTCTTTTTCCAGTTTTTCCTTCATCTTTCCTTTTCCTGCTATCTCCAGAGGCGGCATCTCCTCGCTGTAGGCCTCCATTAAGAGGTCAGGTGCTTTCCCGTCTTCAAGTCGTCCGACGAACAGGAAGTGTCCTCCTCCAGGACTTGATTCTCTATCTGTTACGAAGTTTGGAAGATGTGTTGCGGGCTTGTAATCATTTTTTCTCAACTCCTTTGTCAAAGCTTTTGAAGGAGCTGTGTATTCATCTATCACTTGGCTCCTGAGTTTTTTCAGGTATCTCTGTGTGCCTTTATCGAGTGTTTTCCTCAGTTTTCGCTCGAAATCATTCATCTCGTATGCGTACTTGTCCTCTAACGAAACGTATCCGAAGTCGTGGACAGTCTTCACAACTCTCCTCCCCTCCAGGCCTTTCAGTACAGCTACTGGAGCAATAATATTCTTGTTCAGGTGTATGATGTCAGGATCGAACTCCTCCACTTTCTCCGATACGTATCTCCAGAGTATCTTCCTGTTGAAGAAGTAACGGTTCTTCAACTTCAAGACAGGATTGGAGGCCTCTCACGTAGTTCTCCGCTCCTCCGAAGGAGTGGTGGTCGTTTACTAGTAGTATTTTCATTTCAGTTCTTCTTTCAGTTTTTGTTTTAGTTTTTCTGTTATTTTTTCTTGGTTTCTATTGATGTGGTCTTTGTCAAGGAACTTTCCTCTGTAGTCTATGTCGTTTCTAAATTATTCTATCTTCCTATTTTGTCAAGGTCTGGTAGATCTAGGTTGTCTTTCCGTTTGACTTGTTTTCCTATCTCCTTTATCTGGCTCCTGTCTAGTTTGTTTTTCTGGTAGAGTACTTCCAGTATGTTGTATATGTCGAGGGCAAGCACGTGTTTTTGGTCTGAGACTTCTAGGAGGTGGCTGTCGTTAGACAGGAGAAGTATTTCTCTTTCTTCGGCTGCTATGAAGGTTTTAAGGTCTGCTTTTGAAAGCGGCAGAAACTCAGGTCTGTCTCTTTTCTGCCTATATTTTTCGAGTTCTTGATCTTTTAGAGTGGTTGTATCTGTGGAGTTGAATATCTTCTCAGGGAAGCTGTATCCGTTTTCTTCGGCTTTTTCAAGTTCATCATATACAGCTTCGACTATTATCATTTCTGCATTTGGAAATGCGTCCTCAAGCAAATCGAGCCTGTCTATCTTGGCGAAGACTGAAAGGATATCTGTGTCACACAGTATTTTGGTCATCTTCCATCACTTCTTCTACTCGTTCCTCCGATCCCTTTCTGCACTTCAGGATTCTGTCAACTCCTCTTTCCTCAAGTATTTCCTTGAAGCTTTCTCTGTCTGTTGATGCTATTTCAGCTGCTCTTCCCAGAGAGGCTTCATCATTGCTGTACATTTCTACTGCAATATCTATCTTGTACTCTGGATTTCTCTCCTTCATCAATCTCAAAGCCGTCTTCACGACATCGCTCTTGCTTGTAAACTTGTCTGAAGCCGCCAGACTATCTATCTCCATCTTGTCTCTTTCCGAAAGACTGAAGCTTGCACGAGTACTCATACACATTAATTATTAATTAAGACATAAAAATCTATCGGTGTCAAAGAACCGAGTTCATTTCATCACCAGATATCCCGAAAGTACTGCTTACAGTTGTCAGAAAATTATTACAAGTGTCAGGAAAATAATACAAACTCAGTTTTCTTCCTCTACCACTTCATTTATCTGGTCATCGAACTTTGTTACGAATTTGTCCCACGTAAACTCTTTGCTTCTCTTTTTGCCTTTCTGACCCATCTCCTTGACGAGTTCTTCGTCACCCACCAAACGCTCCATCGCTTCCGCCATCTCATCTGAGTTATCGACTAAGATGCCTGTCTCGTCCTGTAGGACTGATTCTGTCGGCCCTCCTTCGTTCACTGAGATGATCGGCTTTTCGTAGCTTCCGGCTTCGATCGGGATGATTCCCCAGTCCTCGTTGATGGCGCAGAAAAGAATCGAGTAAGCATTCCTGTACAGCTCTTCCCATTCTTCGCCCGGAACATCGCTTTTGACTTCAACTCCTTCTATACTAGAGGCCCTTTCTTTGATCTCCTCAAAGTATTCCTGTTTCTCCTCGTTGACGCCTCCTGCTATAACTAGTCTGAAATCACTGTCCGGATTGTTTTCCTTGAATTTTTCGTACGCATCCAGTGCCAGATCCTGGCGTTTGTAGTAAGCAAATCTGGAAGGGTAGAAGAAGTAGTTGTCGTATCGATTCCCGGAGTTATCGGATGTATCCGCTCCAGGATGATTAATCGAAGTCTTATCCATATGAATCAAATGATCGCTAGTCGCTCTCTCCTGCGTAGTACGTGAATTAAAGACTACGTGATCAAACAGCTTCCACGCAGGCCTCTCAATCATCTCATATACTTTAGTAGCTAGACGATAAAAATTCCTTTTCAACAGGCCTGAGTTCTCGATCTTATGCCTGTAAATATCTTCATCATGCACAGGACGTAAAGGAGTGTGACAGAATCCGATTAACGGCTTCGAGTGATTCCTGTAGTTGATGACTTCCGCAACTCCGCCTGTTGAAACAACTAATGCATCATGCTTGTCCATAGGCAGCTTCGTAAGAGCTGCACCGACTGTAAATGTCAGGCCTCTGAAGATCTCTCCCACAATCGGAAGGCCTCCTACTTCCACTACATCGTACTCCTCGAATTCACTGTAAGTATCCTCCGGCACGTACTTGTTAGTATATACTGTTATGTCGTGCTCCGAGTTCTCGAGGAGTTTGAGAAGTACTTTTTCTCCTCCGCCTTTGCAGTGGATCCATGCATGGTAGATCGCCAGGTCCATAATTACAGTATGTGAGGAAGCTTGAAGTTTGTTACGTCAGTGATAGTAGAAGACTGTATATAAATCGGAAGACGCCTTCGATGAATCGCCCGATTCCCATGATGACTGCAGCAACAAGATTCGCCATCATCTGATATGAATCCTTCGCCCTTGATCTGGGTAGGTCGGAATGTCCTGATCCACTCACTATATTTGGTCTGGAACAGAATACTTATCAACATTACCTGAGGCCTCTAATTTACTACTTTTATAGAACAGTTCCACTTGAAATCAAGGGGTTGTTTTGTCTGTTTTCGACACTACAAATTGAAAGAAGTTCTTAGAATCGAGAAGAGAATCATGCCCAATCAGAGAAGTGACTCACGAATCTGGAAACAGTTCTGAAAATTCCATCCGAACAGTAAAATTCAGAGAATAATCGAACCAGATCCGAGTCCTGGGAAGTAGGCTGCGAGTGCAAATGAACCGGAGGTCAGAAAGGCCCCGAACCACGAACCGTCCAGTCAAGGCCTATGCGTCGGATTCACTACTACCTAGATCAGCACCTCACCCCCTGATTTCAGGTGGAACAGAGTTTCTGAGCGGAGATTTCCGAATATAACACCACTATAATAATATAATACTGTTATACTATAATAACACTGTTATATCAGCATCTTTGAACTCTCAAGACAGTTCCAGTTGAAATCAAGGGGTGGGGGTTAGGCCGACCAAGGTTTCACGTGAAAAAGGATTATAAACCTTGGTTTCGAGTAGAAGTAATACTGATGTCAATGACTAAATCTAACTCCAGGTTTGAAGCCGATTCATCTTTCGGCAATCTGTTTCGGGGGGTGCTATAGCTCATGTCTCAGGGGGACTTGAAGTCAATGTTTTCGAACTACCTGGAACAGGAATCAGTATTCAAAAACAAGGATGCTCTAACACCTCACTGGAAGCCGGATGAAATACTTCACAGGGATCAACAGATCGACGACCTTGCATCAATACTTGCACCGGCACTGAAAGGCAATGATCCAAGCAACGTATTCCTGTACGGATCAGTAGGAACAGGAAAGTCACTGATCGTGAAACACGTTACACAGGAGCTCAAGACCGTGGCACACAACGAGGAAGTAGATCTCAATATACTATACATCAACTGCAAGATGAAGAAGGTAGCAGACACAGAGTACAGACTACTGGCTAAACTGGCAGAGCAGCTTGGAGAAGATGTACCTAGTACAGGCCTAGCAACAGAGGAGATCTATAACAGATTCTTTGAGGCCTTACAGGACATGACAGGTGTCGTAATAATAGCTTTAGACGAGATCGATGCACTAGTCAAGAAGGTGGGAGATGAATTTCTGTACAATCTTACAAGGATCAACGACGATCTACACAACACTAAAGTATCTATACTGGGAATTTCCAACGATCTCAACTTCACGGAGTACATGGATT
>JALDAN010000030.1 GCA_022729355.1 Candidatus Nanohalarchaeota archaeon
CATCCAGATAGTGTTTATACCTGGAGGCCTGAATCCCGAGGTATGGAAGCAGCAGCTGCGCTACTTCTCTAAGAGCTACAAGACAGCAAGTTACAGGCCTACAGTGAGTTTTCGTGACTACCAGGGTGAGAAGAAGTCACTTGAAAACATACTTGAACAGGACGGATTTGAAAACGTTGTACTGGTTTCACATGTGTTCGGCAACTCTCTTATGCAGGAGTTCGAGGATCACGATAGCGTTGTATCGACAGTGATTACAGGCCCGAGAAGAAGATTCAGTAAAGTACCGAGAAGAAAATTTGTGAAGGCCTTCTTCAAAGCCAGTTCTGTGCCGAAAATCCTGCAGAAAACGTTTTTCTCGGAGAGAACGGAGTACAGAGTTGTGAAGGATTTCCTTGATACCGTTGAGAGACCTGAAGTTGATGATTTCAGAAGCTTCCTTGATGAGTACAGTGTTTCAAGGCCTGAAAAGAGTTCTCTTGCGATCCATGCAGAGGATGATCGTCTTTCAAGCAGGAGCTTTGCAGAGGAGTTGAAGCCGAATATCTCCATCAGTGTACTGGAGAACGCAGGTACTTTCAGCTTCTTCGAGAAGCCACAGGAGTACAACAAGGCCTTACTTGACTTCATGCAGGTCCTGGAGGATCATCTTGAGTCAGAGGAGCTTCTGGAGATACAGGAGAAGAATCGCTCTCTTATGGAGTTTGCAACAGGTGAGAAAAAGAAAGGAAGTATCGAAAAGAACACGGAGACCATCAAGAAGAAGGTGAAAGTATGAAGTACTGCGGCCTCGACCTTACAGAGGACGAAGAAATTGATTCAACAGTAGCTTTTCTAGGAGACACAGTCGAAAGCTTCTCATTCACCACGAACAAGGAGCTGGCAGAAAAGATAATCGAAAACAAGCCGGGAATCGTAGCCGTGAATACAGGCCTTCAGGAGCGTAGAGGCCTTAGTGATGAAGAGGAAGAGCTTCAGGAAGAGGGAAAGATATTCACACCGGCATCGCATGATACTCAGCGTGTCCGACGTTTCCAGGACTTGAAGATGAGGGTGCAACAGGGACTGGCTGGCGAAGATGTTCCGGAGTTCATCCGTTTCGATCCAGCGATCACAGGCAGGGAACTGGCTCTTGACAGCGACGACGCCCTGGAAAGTCTTGGAGTGGAGGCCTCAAATATAGAGTCCTCCAGAGAGTTTGACGCCGTGCTTGGAGCTGTGACAGCGCGTTTCTACGATCAGGGACAGGCCCACGAGATGGGAGTTGTAGTCCCGGATACTCTGGAAGGAGAGTAGTTCTGGAAAAAGCTTATAAGGTTTTTACGATGAATTGGTAATTACAGGTTGATCTGAAAATGGGTATGGAGAAGTTCTACAGGACGGTGAGAAAGAAGTTCGGTGTTGACAAGCAGCAGATGAAGCAGGAAGTAGTTGAAGAGCTTCGAGAAGAGCTTGGTGAGGAAATCTCATACATCGAGGCAGAGCTGAAACAGTATGAACGTCTTGTAGCAGAAGTGAACCATCTGCTCACAGTGATGCGGAAGAACAGAATTCAGGAAAGAAGTGAGGAAGGACAGATCAAGATGGATCGCTTTGAGAAAGATATCGACCCATTGAAATCCAAGCTTGAAGAACTGGAAGAATCCATGAAGGAAAGACTGGAAGAACAGAAGGCCTACAGCTAGAAATTAATGCCTTCTCCTAGACAAAGTTGAATTTCTACTTTTTGATAGTTGTTGGTGGAATTAAGAGTACTTGTTGTCTAATATTCAGAGATCAAAAAGTTATTGTTCAAGTATTCTGTCGATGAATTCGTCTTTATCGAATTCCTGTATATCGCTGTATTTCTGGCCTGTTCCGAGGAAAGCTACAGGCTTTCCGCTTCTGTGACTGATTGAGACGATTCCTCCGCCTTTATCGTCTATATCCATCTTCGTTGCGATTATAGCGTCGAACATGCCTTCATAGGCCTCTGCCTGTTCCAGTATATCATTTCCTGAAAGGGCATCGACTACCAGGAAAGTGATGTCCGGATTGTTGACGTCGATCATTTTCTCAAGTTCATCCATGAGATTTCTGTCAGCATGTGAACGCCCAGCAGTATCAACGAGCGCCACTTTTCCATGCTTGTCAGCGTGCTCAACTGCATCGTAAGCTACTGCTGCAGGATCTGACTCGTACTCATGTGAAACAACTTTAACGCCGAGATTCTCTCCATGCTCTTCAAGCTGCTCTATAGAGGCTGCTCTGAAAGTATCGCCGGCTCCAAGTACAACTTCTTCATCAATCATCTCAGCCAGTTTGGCGGCTGTAGTAGTCTTTCCTGAACCATTGAAACCTATCATAAAAACCGTTGCCGGATCAGAGGCCTCTTCAAGCGCCTGTTGAAAGTCAAAACTGTCGTCAAGTACTTGTTCAAGGCTTTCACGGAACGCCTCCTCGACTGCGTCCTCTACATTTCCTCTCTTCACTGTCCTGCCTGTAAGGCTTTCACGGAGGCCTTGCTCGATTTCTTCAGCGACTTCAAGCGATACATTGTTCTTCAGAAGCTTCAGTCTGAGATCATCGAGTAAGGGATCAATGTCGTCTTCCTCTATCTCTTTCTCCGCTACTGCTGACTTGACGTTCGAAGAAAATTCTTTTACCGAGTCCTTGAGGCCTCCAAGCATGGTTTAATGTTCGCCCTGCATTCCCTGCTGTAGCTGCATCTGAATCTGCTGTATCTGTGAATACATTTCTTCAGCATCCTCTTCAAGAGTATCCTTCGTACTGCGGAGCTCCTCAATGTGATTGTTGAGAAGTTCAGATGCCTCATCAAGTTCTTTTCTCTCATAGGCCTCTCCTCCTATGTTTGTAACTACTTCTTCCGTCTCCTTTATCTCTGCGATTGCGAATGCTCCTGCCCCGATTGAAGCCAGTATTTCATCACCTTCCTCTGCGTCTTCAAGACCTTCTACTCCTTCTACAGCATCTTCTACGTTTGAAATACGTTCCTCCATCTGCTGGATGGATTGCTGGACTCCCTCTAGCTGCTGCTGAAGTTGCTGATATTTCTGTGCCTGCTGTTGATCCATTTTCAAGTTATACCTCGTTTTCCTCTTCAATACTTATTCTGCTTCTTACTACGGAGTGCTCGCTGCAGAGCTGTGAGTAAAGGTTTTCACGTGCATGCTTCATTGAGTTACCTGAGACAGTTCTCTGGAAACTCGTTACTTTCCTGCCCTGATCAAGCTCTCCGGAAAATTCGAATTCAGTCATAATATATATCAACTGTACAGAAAATTTTAAACCCGTAACCAAACCTTCATCAAGAAAAATCACAGTGAATCGCTGAATAGGCCTTCCAGTACTGTGACTGTACGGGCCTTTCTGACAAAGTTGGAGCCATGTAACTCAACTTCCTCGAACGAGCTCAGAGCTCTGTGATGACGTGAATACGTCTTCAATGCGTCTAGAGAATTACGAGCCTCCTGCTCTTCAACCACTTTTTCGATAAATTTCTTCTTTTTCTCAAGTTGCTTCTCCTTCTTAACAGAGTCTGTGGAGGCCTTTTCTTCTTCCAGTCTTTCCTTCTCCTGTTCCAGTTTTTCAGAGGCCTCCTGTATCATCTGTCTCAAGTCTGTGTGTCTGTTGTCTGCGAAGGACTGGAGATCTTCATGATATCTTCTGAGTGCGTTTGCGTGCGTATCCTGCATTTTAAGCATTTTTCCTTTTTCTACTTTCAGGAAGCCGTGTTGCTCCAGTGCTCTTGCACTTTTTTTGACTCTATGGACCTGGAGGCCTGTAGCTGCTGCTGTCTTCTTTACGTGTTCTTTTCTCTGTTTTCCTGTCCTGTAGAGCACCAGTCTGGCGGCCGGGTCGTTCAGGAGTTCTTCTTTTTGCCGGGTCACAGATATATTTTTATGAACTCCGTGGTTTAAAGAGTTGTATGTTCGTAGTTTTCTCCCATATCCTGGCATTCGCAGTCCTTTTCATAGACTCACTGTTCGACGTATTCAATAACCATAACGTGCCGGATGAATTCGCTGTAGCCGGGATAATCGGAGGCCTAATGCTTCACGCAGCACAATCCTTCTATACAGGAACGTTCACACCTTTGATCTGGAGCGTCGGAGGAGCAGTTATAGCAGCAGTATATGGATGGGCAGCCTACTACAAAGGCCTCTGGGGCGGAGCAGACGCCATGATACTGACGATGATGGGAGCAACAGTCCCGTTGACAGTCATGGGAGAGGCCTCCTCCACTCACGTACTTGATCTGATATTCAACTTCATGATTGCTGCAGTCGTTGTAACAGTTATCTACGCAGCATACAAGTTTATGGAAGCGGAAGAAGGCATCGAAAAGTTCAAGGAGTCGCTCGGTGAACGGAAAAGAATCGTGACAGGCCTCGTAATAGGCATGGGAGTGTTCTCGATCTTCATGCAGCATACAGGAGGCAATGGATTGCTTTTCTTCGCAGTGATGACAGGCCTATTGCTCCTGTACGAATGGGTGCGGGTTGTGGAGGAGCATTTCCTCGTGAAGACGGTCAGTAAGGAGGATGCGTTGAATGAGGTGCCTGCAGAGGGTCAGGGATTCGATGAACAGATCAAAGGACTTACTGAAGCAGATCTGGAGGATTTTGAAGGCGAAGAAGTGGATGTGCGGACAGGTGTGCCATTGATCCCTGTCTTCCTTGTAGCGCTTTTACTGACTAACTTGACGGAGATCGGTTTCTGGGTGCTTTTCGCAATCTACTGAATTATTTCCTGTAGCGTGTGAACCAGATAAACCAGATTACAAGCACGATACCTGTCAGACTCCATGTCCACAGGAAGCTATGGATAACCTCGAAAGTGATGAGGCCGATCTCCGAGAGATGAATTGTAGTTACGACACGAATATAGTTGGCGAAAGCTATCAGTACAAGGCCTCCGAACAGGAAGCGTAGATTCTTTCTGACGTTTCCGGATGCTACTATGAGGCCTGTGAACGCCATCATCGACTTCCATCCCAGACAGTCCTGTACGATCCTGTAGCCTGAGGCGCCGTCCATTATGTAGATTCCGCTCTGAGTGAACTCGTAGCCTATAGCGTTCATCGTGGAAGTTAGAAGGCCTGCGAAAATCTCCTGAATGCCTGTAGTATCGGGATAAAGATGAAGTATGAGATGGAAGACTGCTCCGACAGCCAGAAACTTTCCGATAAAAACATTGGTCTTCAGTAGTTTCTGCTGCTTATCCGTCAGTTCTTGAAACCCCAGAATCTCTCTGCTTCTTTCTTTAAACGCCTCGTATTTTTCCCGTGCTTTTTTCCGGGATAAAGTTATTTTTATGGTGTCATCGGGCATCGCGGTACTCCTCGATTACGTCTTTGAGATCTTTTTCCGGGAGCTTCTTGGCAACGAATCTTTCGGAAAGCTCCACTCCTTCAAGTTCATCTCTGTGGAAAGCTGTAATACCTTTATCGACTAGATTGTTTTTCAATTCTTCTGAAGCAGTCACTACAGGCCCTTCTTCCACCTCCTTTTCCACCAGTGGAAGCAGCAGACCTCCTTTCTCGATCAAATGTAGTGCTTTCTGGTACTGTTTCTCTCTTATCAAGGCTTTCTCAAGATCTTCCTCAAGCCCTCTAATTTCATCTTCCAAATCCTTTATCTCAGCTTTCTTACGCGTAAGAATCCTCTCCTTCATTATCTCCTTGCGTTTCTCAGTTCTCATCCTGTCATACTTTGAACGCCAGCCAGAGGCCTCATCCTCCAGCCCCTCGACTTCCGACTGTAAATCACTGACCTGCTCTTCCAAGTTCTCAACTTTATTCACAAGAATACTGTTCTCCTCCCTCAACGCCTCAACATCCACTTCAGAAACATCTTCCTGAGTATCCGAGGCCTCCAACTCCTCCTCTTCATCACTTTCATCTTCAGTCTCTTCTGTTTTCTGTGTAAGTTCGTCGTGGAAGTACTTCAAAGCGATCTCTGCAGTATCTTCAGGCCTTTCCTCACTCAACTCCTTAATCGTCTCGATGTTATCTCTGAGGCCTCTGAAAGCATTTCTAGCAGCGGCCACGGCATCTTCTTCGTGGTCGTTCTCTCCTTCGCCCAGTTCGCTTTTTCTTTCGGAGCTCATGTCGCTCTCAAGTTCGTATCTGTAGGCACCGAAGGATGATGCTATCTTCTCTACAGTTGAAGGAAATTTCTCTTTGTCTGAAGCTACGACTACAGGTCTTCCGTGCTTCACTATCTCTGCGATCATGTCGCGCGGCGGAAAGTTTTTCCGGCTCTCAACGAATACTTTCTCCCCTTCAAAGCCGAGGCCTGCCACTGCTGAAGTGCTGCCGGGATCTACTCCGATTATCAAAGGTTTCACGTGTAATCACGTTCAAGAAGATTCTTGATGCTCGAGGCCTTTTTTTCGCCGATGCCTTCCACTTCCTTGAGTTCTTCTTCAGAGGCGGTGACGATGTCTTTTACGTTTCCGAAATGTTTGAGAAGTCTTTCCGCGATCTTTGTGTTGACTCCTGGAAGGCCTGCTACGAAGAATTCCTGTTGTTCTTTACTGTTTTTTCCGGATTTTTCTCCTCTTACAGCTATCTCTCTATTCTTTTCCTCCTGCTCTCTTTTCGCCAGGGCCTCTAATATTCTTGCAGTATCTTCTCTACCGTCAGACCAGATGACCGGTATGCTGTAGTCGATTGCAAGGGTTGCAAGTGCTCCTCTCAGGGCGTTGGGATGGATGTCACGGTGGTGATACAGGTTATCGCCTTCTATGATGATGACAGGTCTTGGGAACTGCTGAAGTTCCTGCACCTGTTCGAAAAGGCGGGAATCTATAACAGAGTCAACAAAGTCCTCAGCCTTCTTCCTCTCAACAGCTGTCCTGTCAGAGACGAGGAAATCCGCTACGTCAAGCCTTTGCTTACGGACAACAAGATCCATCCGTGAAAGCTTTTTGGCCACAGCGTTCTCCCTGTCATCAGCGTAAAGAGTAATCTCTCCGCCCTCAAAACTCTGCTCATCCTCGTCATCAGAGGCCTCTTGCCCGGAATCTTTATTTCCGGAGTTGTATGTCTCCAGTGTCTCCTGATGATTATCCGGTACTTCATTCTTCAACTGGTTCAGGACGTTGTTCATCTTCTTCTTTTTGTGATGTGCGCTCCAGTAGTATCCTTCATCCCTAGTGTTCTCTGCGATCAGTACGTATACTTCTCCGGATTCCTGTCTTCCTGTTCTCCCCATCCTCTGGATATCACGGACTGATGAAGGCACCGGCTCGTAGAATACAACGCAGTCCACAGAAGGAATATCGAGGCCTTCCTCCCCGATGCTTGTGGATACGACTACCTGATGATCTCCGTCTCCGAACTCCTCCAGCCTCTCGATCTGTTCACTCTGCGTCATCCCTGTATCTCCTGACTGCCCTACGAAACGTGCAGCACTGACGCCCTCCTCTTCAAGCTTCTCCGTTATATCTCTTACAGAGGCCCTGTATTCAGTGAAGACTAGAGCCTTTTCGTCGTCCTCCAAGCCTGATATTATATCGATTACTTTCCCTGTCTTCGGATGCTCCACGCCCTCTTTCTTCAGATATGTTACTAGACTGATAGCCTGACTCATATCATCATCCTGCAGGACTCGAGAGGCTGCTTTCGAATCATCGTTTTCAAGGCCTTTGATATAGTCGTAGGCCTGACTTACTCCCTGTGTTTCCAGAAGCTCTATTGCCTGTGCTATCTTCAATGCAGTTGCTACTCGTGAGATCGCCGAGTAAAGTTTGGGATCATCATTTTTGGAGAGCTTGGAGCTTATCTCTCCTCTCAGTTTCAGTAAATCTGTTTTATTTACGTCTGAGAGTGAGTCAAGCTGGCCGAGTTTTTTCAGTTCCTTCAACTGGGTTTTTCTTGCTGACTCCATCTTTTTCCGGGCTTCCTCGAATCGGTCATCAAGTTCCACGTTCAGCCAGTTGACATCTGTATCCTGTATGTACGGTTCTACGTCCGGGTCGTCCTCTGTTCTGACTTCAAAGTTCTGTATCTCGAGGTTTTCCGCTACCTCCATGATCTGTTCCTTGGATCCTCCTGGAGAAGCTGTCAGCGCCAGATTCTGAGCCCTCATCTTCTCGTTTATGAATACGTAGCTGTATTCTCCAGTTGCTCTGTGAGCCTCGTCGAAGATAGTCAGTGAAAAATCCTCTACAGGAACTTCTGCAGATATAAGATCGTTTTCAACGACCTGAGGAGTTGCAAAAAATACTCTTTTGTTCTCCCAGTGTTCATATCTTTTCTCCGGCTTTATTTCTCCTGTCATAACCTGCATATCTCCTTCAGGGATGTCAAGAAATTCGTTGAACGTTTTGAAGTGTTGTTCGACCAGAGGCTTTGTCGGAGCCAGCATTAATACCTTTGAATCATCGCTGAGCTTGATTGATGCCACCATGACAGCTATTATAGTCTTTCCTAGGCCTGTTGGAAGGACAACCAGTGTGTTTCTGTCACTGGCTGATGCGGCGATGACTTCCTGATAGGCTCTTGACTCAATCCGATCTTTCCGTAGAACAGTCATCTAGGAACTGTTTCTACGTGAAAATTGATAAGCCTGACCTGTTTTTCTGAAAGCTTTAGAACCTACTGGAGAATGAGTCTGCATCTTTCTCAAGAGCTTTGATGAACATGAAACCAACATTTATGGCTATGAAGGCCAGTGCTGCTGCCTGATAAGTCAGTGGCTCCATCGGCATCGGAGACTTGACAATTATCACCAGTATGTATGCTACACTGTATATTACAGCAGCTGAAGAGATCATGAATGCTACTGTGGAAGGCCATTTGTGGAAGAAGTCGAGATAGACTACGAGGCCTCCGATAGCTATGAGGCCATAGACTAGATAAAGTTGCATCTGAGTTAGCTCAGCTGTAAGATAAAGCGAGATACCTGTAGATGTCCAGAGTACTCCGTTGCCTACTGCAGTGTTCCATCCCAGTGACTCCTCTTTGTGTTTGCCGAAGTATAACTCCATTATCACGAGCCCCATAATTAGCGGTAGAACATTAGGCAGTATCTCCGGATTATCTACAGGCTCTCGGAAGAAAATCAGTGTTCTCTCTATGAGTTCAGGGCTCAGCTCGATCATTTCTTTTCCAACAACTCCTGTTCAATTAATCTCCAAATGCATCCGGTGTTCCTCCTGCGTGCCACGATTTTCGAGGCCTCATCTGCACAGGATATATTCTCTCCGAGTTATCGTCCAGTATCAGGCCTGTTCCCTTCCTGTCCGGAAGTGCTTGAATGTAGTGCTTCAGATCGTAGCGCATGTATGTCTGCATGATCTCTCCAAGTGCATCTATATCCTGTTGTGCCGTCAGTCTGTGTGATAGAAGTACGTCGCACTGTGAAAGAGCGTTTGGATGTAGTTTTGCCGGTTGCTGTGTGGCGAGTACCAGTGATACTCCTGGCTCTCTTCCAATCTTCACCCATCTAAGTAAGGGTTCTGAGGCCGGTGTTTTTCCATCGCTTGGAAGGAATTCATGGGCCTCGTCTATTATCATCCATACGATCGGCATCTCGTTTTCATCTAGGCCTTGCATTTCGTCCAGTTCTTCCAGTCTCCTTGCTGCCATCCTTCTTCTGAGTATTCTTTTTCCAAGTATTCCAACGATTAAGGCCTGAACTCGTGTGCCTCCTGACATCTGGCCGAAGACTGATACATCGACTACTGAAAGTTCTCCTCTCTCTGTTAACTTGTCAAGAGATGATTCTTCTCCAAATATTCCCCAGTCCTTGGCGTTCATGAATCTGTTTTCGAGGCCTTTGACTGTTTTGCTGTCGAAATTGAATTTTTCAAGTGCTTCAAGTATGTGGTCGATCCTGTAGTCATCGCCGTACTGTTCGTCCAGTTCCTGTACTGCTCTTTCAAGAAGAATATTTAGTTCAGAGTTCGTATTCAGGCCGAAAGCCATTTTCCATTCTTCAGCAGTAAGACGTGCAGGATTCAGTGTAAAGGTGTCATCGTAGGGCATCTCTTTTTTATCAAATTCTGCGGCTTTACCTTTTGGAATATAAACTTCAGCTTCAAAGGCCTCCGGTTTAAGATCCCATTGATCTAGAATAGAAATATCTTTTTCATTTGGTCTTTTCATGGACCAGTAGATCCCCATAGGATCAATAAGAATGGTTGAAAGATTTTCAGCAATATCAGCCGTTTGAAGTTCCTCCACTATTGTTCCTAAAGAGTAAGATTTCCCTGTTCCTCTTTTTCCGAAAACTCCTACTACGTGTGGTTTAGCGAGATCGAAGTGTATCGGGTTTGCCATATGGGCTTCTTGATTTTCACCTACGAGATGTTTTCCAACAACCCCTGTGCCTTTTAGACCGTATTCTTCTTGATCTTCTTCACTTCGACCTACACTGATCTTCGGCATATCTCAAGTTATGTGCAAGCTTGATAATAAAAACACCGCCGAGACCTTCAAGCGTTTGCTACTTATCTTGGAACACAGTTTTCGAAGTCTTTATAAACATGCAGGAGATTGTAACTTATTCAGTGCACTCGGAGGCGATAAAAAAATGGAAGAACCAAATGATTTCGAACCAGACAACTTCGATAACGAAGATGAGGAACTGGATGAAGATGCAATGCGGGAAAGGATTGAGAGAGAAGCCGAAGAGATTCAGGCAGACGAAGAAGGCTTTGAAGACGAACTTCCTGAACAGGAGCCAGGAATGGTAGGCGGCCCTGTAGATGAAGTCAAGGAAGATGATCCCGTAGAGGAACTACTCCGCTGAAACCACCCATACCCATCTCTTTTTTCTATAAAAGATATTTTACTAAATTGTGAGGACTATTCCAAGTATTGACAGGCCTGTGAACAATAGCCAGTAGAATCCACTCCATCTTATAATGTAGGCGCCGTCAAGAGGACCTGTAGGTATTCCAGAGTAATCAAATGGCAACATCTGGAAGAAAGTGAATATCGCATACATCTGTGCAAGAGTATTGAAGCTAAGACTGTATGCTGCAAGCCATGAAAGCAGTAATGCGACTATAGCAAAGGCTGAGACATAAAATTCGTATCTGGCCCATATCACATCAGTTGACTTCCCCCAGTTCTCATACTGCTTTCGAGTGACTTCATTGTAAATAGGGAAAGGCAGTATAACAGCGAGGCCTGTTACTACAGATATTATAGCGCCGAAAAGTGTAGTGGTGGAGCCAGAGCTGGAAACCTCCAAGTCCACGTAGGCATCAAGCTGATTGATCGCTGCCCGGATACCTAATTCATGTGAGAAAATTATCAATCCTGCGCCTAACGCATAGAATGCTAGGCCCTGTAGATTGAAATCATTGTAGAAAGCTGCGAACGCAAGGCCTGTGACAGCAGATGCTATCACAAAATTCTTCAAATCTTCTGCGTCCGGTGCTCCACTTATATCAGGGGCCTCTACCATACATGTTAGAAGTTGTTCAGGCTCCTGTAAAAAGCCTTACTATATCTTCATCTCCATACACATCTCAGCAACACTATAATCCGCTGAATCCCGGAGAATCTCCGGATACTCTTTTATCTCATCGAGATGAAGGCCTGTCTCACCAGCATTATACGCCTGTCTAACTACCTCCCAAGGCACCATGTAGGCCTTTCGAGCTTTTCCACGTCCTCTCTTCAGTTCTACAGCAAGAAATCCTGCTCTTCCAGAACGCTCCACGAAATCACTGATTCTCTCCACCTGATGACCGTTATCACTCTGTGAAAAATGCTGAGAGAAGTAAAGCTTGTTCGTACTCGAAGTCTTCAC
>JALDAN010000020.1 GCA_022729355.1 Candidatus Nanohalarchaeota archaeon
TCTCGGAAAGATCCGTCCTCGCATCCGGCACAAACTTCACTCCACGAATAGAGTTATTCATCTCAACGTAGCTCCGCGCACCGATAAAGGACTCACGCAGAACAGATCCGGAGCGTATATCAGATCCCTCTCCAAGTATTGAGGCCTCCACACAGACACCAGAGTCCAAGATCCCGTCCTCAAACACTATACTATCAATAAGGGAGTTAGGCCTTACGATGGAGTTGCTTGATACAGATGAGTTCTTGATATGTGTATTAGGCCCGATTTCACAGCCAGATCCGATGAAGACATCTCCTTCAAGCACTGCTCTTGGCTTGATAACGGCGTCGCTTTCTATAATTGCTTTTCCTATTATAGAGGCCTCTTCATGTACTTCAGCAGATTCAGCGATTTCTGTACTCTTTATGTAGTGTTCTCTCATTACTCTATCTGCTTTCAGCAGTTTAGATGGCTGCCCGATGTCTATCCAATAGTTCTCCACAAGCTCGAATGTAGCGGACTCCTCATCGATGAAATCTCTGACTGCATCCGTCAAAGCTTTCTCCTCATTATCTATATCTGAAATTATATCCATTATCTCCGGTTTGAACATGTAGATGCCGGTGTTGACAAGAACATTGTCCGGATTTTCAGGCTTTTCAGCCAACTCGTCCACCTGATCGTTCGTTATGCTCAATACTCCAAACTTCTCAGGCCTGTCCTCTCCGGCCGCCAGTATGGAGGCCTTTGAATCTGTCTGCCTAAACTTTTTCTCCAGATGAATCATGTCCTGTTCGGAGACTGCTACATCGCCGTTCACCACCATGAAATCTTCGTCCAGATCTCCACAGGCCTCAAGGGCTCCTGCCGTGCCGTTTAGCTCCTTCTGTTCAACTATTTTTACGTCGGTATCTTCTGAGAACTCTTCTTCAAAACTTTCAATCATATGATTCGCTACGATGTATATTTCGGATACTCCGATTCCTTTGAGTGATTCAACAAGGTGTCTCGTTAGAGGCTTTCCCATAACTGGCATTAGGCCTGTTGGCTTTGTCTCTGAGAAGGGGAACATAGAGTCCTTTTTCACTGCACACGGTATAACGGCTTTCATCCTGCTATACGTTCTATCTCCTCATTTTCAAGTATCTTTCCATCCCTGATTCTCAGGCTATTCAAACGATTATTCCCTTTCTCAAGCTCCTCCATGAACTCTTTACCTTCAACAGCTTCCTCACGTACATCGAAAAGAGCATTCATGAAGACATCCGTCTCCTTATCCGTAATCTTCCTTTTCTCAAGGCCTGCAGCCTCTCTCACACTGTTCTCCAGCACCCTGTATAACTGATCATGAAGATAGTCACGAGTAACAATCTCTTCCCCAGTATCAAGATCATAAAGTCTTTTCCCAAGCATATCGCCTGCGATACTTCTTGAACCCTCTATCACGAAGAAGCGAGCCTCTTCATCAACAAAGGCCTCTCCATCTTCCTGGAAATAATCCTTGTCAATGAATCTGGCGCCGGTGACTTCTTCTATATCTTTTGCTGCTGTTCGGGCCTCCTTACTGGCACCCATCCAGCTGGAATGCAGCTCCACATCCACATCGTTGAAGGAAAGCTTTGCATGCGTCAATCCTGTCGCAGCATCTTCAATTTCATGTGTGTAGCCTCCTCTCAGGCTCAGAAGCTTCTCAGAATCAAAATCTTTCGGCACGAAGAACTCAGCCTCCACATCATCCAGTTCTAGACCGTAATCTCCTTCAGAGGCCTCCAGAAAGTCCAGTACGTACGCCTCGTGCACCATTTTATCCATTATATCTCCTCCTGCAACTCCTGCTCTCTCTACTGGATAGAGGGCTTTTTCGACAGCCATAGTGCTTTCACGGAAGATCTTAATACTGTCGATTTCCTCGCCTTCGATAATCTCCAGGGCTTTCTTCACTACAGGGTTTTCCCGTTCGATGAAGTCGACTGCGAAAGTTACGTCTCTGTCCTGCGCCATCCGTTTCTCTTCGATGTGCTCCTCTCTGTCCATCGAGCTCGGCTTCTCCGTTAAATGGTGGAAGCCGTTCTGCAGTGACTCGTAGATGTTTCCGGGATGGAGATCTGAAGGTCCTGCATCATAAACCAAGACGTTGCTTCCGGAGGCCTCCTCGTACATCCTGTCTTTGTCGCTGAAGGTGTCCGGATCGAGGCCGTGCTGTTCAGCGAATTTTTCGGCTGCCTTGAGTTTACCGGCGTCACGGTCACATATCCCGGCTAGCTCCACATCAAGTTCCTCCATGTGTTTTGCCATGTGGACGAATTTCTCGAATCCGTGTCTTCCAAAGCTGCCGAGGCCTATCTGGTAGATTTTCACTTTTTCCATAAATCTATTTTTGTCGCTGCTCCTGTTTAAAATCTCGCTTACTCTGGAAGACACAAACTTAAGTGTTTTTGTCATTATTTAGTAACAATGAGTGATGAGGGTGGTACTGAAAAATATACTTTCAGAACAGGAGATCTGAATAAAGAAGAACTACAGGAATTTGCACAGGAAATAGATGTCTCACTGGCTGATATAATGCGACAGCAGGCCTCTAATCTGCTTGAACTGCATGAAAACGAAGAAGTAGAGGCCTCTCCACTCGAAATAATGAACAGTCACGCAGAGAACATGCAGGAGGATGAAGATTACAGAGATCTTCACGAGGCCTTCTACAGAGATGAAAGAGATTTCAGGCAGTTCGTGACTGAAGAAGATGTTTTCGATACGAAATGGGTCGATGAGACAACTGTTGACTACGACTTGATGCTGGATAAGTTCAGAGATATAGTATACAACGCCCAGATGGGAGACTACGAAGAAGCTCGTTCAATAGTTGATGAATTTGAGGAGCAAGGATACAGTCAGGAGGCCTTCCTGTTCAGCTCCGTTATTTCAGAATACAGGGAGTAGGATCACGATATTTAATGAGGCCCTATTTAAAATTTCGTTTTCAGTGTTTGTTGTACGAGGTAATTAATTTATGGGAGATCGACCTGCAAGCATTTACAGAGAACAGCCTGGTCAGCCTTATACAAGGCAGGCACAGAACAAGAGAGATAACTATGTAAGCGGAGCTCCAGCCCCGAGAGTAACACAGTACGAGATGGGAGCAACAGACAGAGAGTTCGAGAAAGAAGTTGTACTTGTATCAGAAGAAGACTGCTGCATCCGTTCAGAAGCACTTGAAGCAGGCCGAGTAGCAGCAAACTCATTCCTCTCAAAGGAATTCAATCCTGAAGAAGAATACAAACTGAAGATTAGACCTTACCCACACCACATCCTCAGATACCACCCACTGGCGGGAATCGCACAGGCAGACCGATACTACGAAGGAATGCGTAAGCCATTCGGAAGGCCTATCGGAAGAGCCGCAATCGTCGACGAAGGAGACGTAGTCATGAAGATCAGCATCGGAGAAGGAAACAACGACGAGGCACGGAAAGCACTAGAAAGAGCTAACCACAAGATGCCAGTCACATGCAGAGTAAAGATCCAGAAATAAGGACTCTAAGTAAGGCATCTAACATTCTACAACCCTTTTCTTTCACTTTAAATTTCACTGTTGAAGAAAGGCGAAGATTTAATTCAGGCCTTCCACAAATTAACTATTTATGGTAGAGTGGAAAGGCGATACAACTGAGAAAGCGGGAGGCAAGGCACAGAGACTTGACCGCCTGGAATCATTCAATGTACCTAACTTCTTCGTGATAACTTCAGAGGAAGTAAAACAGTTATTCAACGGAGAGACACAGCCTGAAAGAGTACTGAACTCTTCCCTTGATCAGAGGATTGAGGAGAGGATTGAGGAGGCCTATCAGGACGTGGGTATGAGCTCTGAAGTCAGGAAGGCCTCTGGTAAAGCCCGTAACCTTGTTGGCGGACAGAGGAACAACCAGTTCGTATCAATCCGTGTCTCCAATTCCAAGAAGGAAAAGTATACTTACAAACTGAACGTCGGAGCGTCAAACTTCTTTGACGCACTGAAACAGGTCGTATCATCCTACACTAAACACGAGTCAGAGCATCCATCTGTGATAGTACAGAAGATGGTGGAGCCAGGATACACAGGCACACTTGAAAACCACGGCATGCGTACAGTAGTTGAAACAGTTAAAGGCCTCGGAATCTCTCTGGAGGAAGGCCTCACAACTCCTTCAACGTATCTGATGTCTCAAGGCAGAGTTGAAGATGTTTTCACGCCTGATGAACAGCTTGAAATCAGCAGGAACCCTGTACACGGCGATAATCAGAGAAGAAAAATTGTTGTTGATGAAAGGCCTTTCGATGATTCCGAGATCAAATCTCTGGCGGGAAAGGCCTCCAGGATGGGAGTTAATCTCAAGTTCGTGTACAAGAGAGGAAGCTTCCACATAATCGACGCCTACGACACATCTAACGAAGATCCGGTGATAACTGAGGAAGGAATCAGAGCCTCGAAAGGAGAGATACAGGGCACGGTGGGAAGAGAAGTCAGTTTCAGCGAACAAACAGTTCCTCCGGAAGAGTTTCAGGAAGGAGCAGTATGCAAAACAGGAGCCTACACTTCAAGAGATGGATTCAAGATAAGGGAGGCCGGGAAACCGGCTGTATTCCAGTCAGGAGATGAACTGGAGAAAGGCCAGAGGATAAACCTCGGACCAGAAGATGTAACGGTATCCAGAGACACAGAAAACACAGCCTCACTAAAAAATACGGGCAGCGGAGTGAATCCATTCAAACAGGAAAGTGTAGAGGCCTCAGGACTGGCTTCAGAAGTACTTCCTGTTGATCCACGTGTAGGAAGAGGAGTATGCGTGGAAAGACATTCGAATCAGGGATACGTCGTCACTGAAACAGAGACAGAAGCAGTAGGCATTCCGCAGGAGGCCTATATATCTTCTTATCAGGACTTCTTCACTTTCAACAGCGACAGAGTAATTGTTGACGTAAGAAGACTTCAGAGAGAAGGTTTAGAGGATGCTATAGGTTACGTGGATGCGGACTTGAAGATTCTGATTGTTGATGAGCCGACTCGTGAACAGGTCAGGCATGGAGTTGAGAACGGCTTCGATGTATTTGCAGCGGATGAAGACAACTTGGAGGCCTTGAAGGATGCTGTTGAGTCTGAGGAGAAAAGGTTCATCATGCAGAGGCTGCGAGAACTTGATTAACTAAAAAAGATTGTCCGTCAATCATTTTTCTATGACGCCGGAAAACACCCGTGAAAAGAAGACTGAGGAACGTCAGAAATTCAACTATGAAGAGTTCGAAGAAGTTCTCGAAGAAATAAAGGACAAGGACTACGACATGGTAGGTCTTCAAGGCCCTGACGGAATAAAGCCCCAGTTAATTGATTATGCAGATCAGCTTGAAGAAGAAGGATTCGATACTGTTATCATCGGTGCTTCAACTTTCGGAGCATGCGGTATCGCCGACGAAAAAGCTGAAAGAATGGGAGCTGACGCCCTTATCCACGTAGGCCACACAAGATTCCTGCACCCGGAAGGCCAGGACATGGATGACCTCAGCGTATACTATCTGCCGTACAGAGAGGACAGAGACCTTATGGGTGTCCTAAAAGAGCACTACGAGGAGATAGATGTCGATAAAGTAGGCCTCGTAGGAGTCACACAGTACATGGACAGAGCAGACAAGGCTCGAGAATTCCTTGAAAGCAAAGAATTCGAAGTCGTAGAGGGAAAGACAGGCCTCAGGACGACAGAAGTCGGCCAAGTACTGGGATGTGACGCAGGAGCAGCACACAACATCGCAGAAAAAGTAGAGGCCTTCGTATTCCTTGGTTCAGGTCACTTCCATCCATCACAGGTATCGGAGACAGGTAAGGACGTCTACGTTGTTGATCCTTATGAGGAGCATATCTGGGTTGAGCCAGCTAACTCTCTGGAGGATGAGATGCAGGCGGAGTACGCCCGTGTTATCAAGCACAAGAACAAGAAGAAGTGGGGAATCGTTACTTCAAGCAAGAAAGGACAGAACTATCTTCAGGCCGTCAAGATCTCAAAGGAGAAGCTGGAGAAGCATGGAAAAGACGTCTATATCTTTGTCGAGGATCGTATCTTCGAGCCTGACTACAAAGGCTTCGGAATCGATATCTTCGTCAACTGCGCCTGTCCACGTATGACAAAGGACTGGCAGGACATGGCGTTCGTATCACCAAAGGCCTTGGACATGCTTGATGAAGTCGACATAAAGCATGATTAACTGTTGTATTTGATTTCTTTTCTAGAACGGACAAAACATATATAAAAATGTAGTCACTATACAGTAACATATATGACTATTTCATCTGAGATTCTGGCTGAATCTGCGGAGGAAATTTATCAGAGTCTTAGGTCTGAAGGGTTCAACCAACAGGAGGTTGAAGGTGAAAGAGATGATTTCAATTTCTTCCCATCTAATTTAGGTACTAGAGGTTCAGTAGGTGTGTTTCCAGACCAAGGTGTGGTAGTTAAATTTGAAGATCCTGAAGGATATACTTCTCAGAATCCAACAGAAGTTCGTACATGGATAGAATCAAAGATTGAAGGTATCAGCGAAAAGTTCGCTCCAATACATGCATACAGAAATGATGACTTTGGCTGGTTACTGATGGAACAGGCCGAAACGATGGACTGTGAAGGCAAAAATCCTGTACAGCTACCTCAAGATTGGAGCTATGCTGGTGAGCCACCTGAATACGGTGTATTCAATGGCAACGTAAAAAATATTGACTACGGTATTATGGGAAAAGATGAGTATATTACTTCAAAAGATATATCTGAGAGCGATCTCAGGAAGGCTTACAGGAATCAATTCAGTACTGAAGGCGAGGCCGTTATATTGGAAGAAGCCGAGAGCGATGGAGGATTTAGACGCGGCTTTTAGAACCCCTCCAAAAATTCACTCCCAGAAACTCTTATCCAGCAAGGCCTCTCTATCCTCAAAACGTTCTTTCTCGCTTATCAGCTCTTTTATCTTCTCCTGACCTTTTGTATATCCAATCATCACTGCACCTACCAGTCTATCACCGTCGAAGAACAGCCTCCTGAATTCATCTTCCGAATATTTTCTCTGCAGGGCCTCTCCAGTACAGTCACCGATGGAAAGGAACTGCACATCGAAATGTCCAACGCCGTACGTATTCACGTAGTCAAAGGCCTCCTTCTCATCCTGTGACTCAGCCAGCATATTCTTTGCTGCTGTTTCTCCCATCTCCTCTGAGTGATCCCATGAACCGTTCACTACACGTCTTTCAAAAACCGGGGACTGGTACTCTACCATGTTCCCAGCTGCGAAGACACCTTCTTCAGAAGTCTCAAGGAACTTATCCGTCTTGATCATATCATAATCGTTCTTCTCCACGTCCACTATTTCCGAGTTAGGAGTCTGACCAATAGCTACAGCCACAGAATCACAATTTAATTCTTCACCTGAATCAAGAGTAACGGAGACGACTTCACCGTCTTCAGTATTGAATTTGGAGGCCTCTGTCTCTGTCATAACGTTGACACCTTTTTCCTCCAGCTTCCTGTGGATGATATCAGCACCTTCTTCTTCCAGGCCTCTGCACCACCAGTTGCTTTCCCTGATCAGGTAGTATGTTTCTGCATCATTCTCGGCGTAAGCCACAGCCAGATCGATCCCTAGAAGGCCTCCTCCGATCACAACGGCTTTTTCGGAGGTCTCGGCTTCTTCTTTGATCGTCTCTGCATCATCCATCGTCCACATGTAATGCAGGTTCTCTGCCTCTACAGGGAACTCTCTGGGTGATCCTCCTGTAGCCACAAGCAGATGATCGTACTCGAAGCTTTCTGAATCCGTTTCCACTATCTGTTCATCGGTATCAACGTTTTCTGCCCGTGTCTCAAGATGGAGATCTATGTCTCTTTTCTCGTACCAGGCCTCGTCGTGTACGCGTGTGAATTTTTTCGGCAAAGTCCCTTTCATGAAGTTCTTCAGCATTATACGGTTGTACAGAGGCTCGGACTCATCTGTCAAAACTGTTATAGAGGCCTCCTCATCTTCCTCTCTAATTTTCTGTGCGGCTGTGGCTCCTGCGTTTCCATCTCCGATTATGACAAATTTTCTTTCACTCATACTTTGTAGAGGGCCGCTGTAACTTTAAACAAACTTCCCCAATTACATGGATGTGCTATTGAACGAAATCATATTCATCGCCATGGCTGTAACACTGGGAGGCCTTATCAAAGGCCTCAGCGGATTCGGCTACGCAGTAGTCTCCACTCCACTGCTTGCATTGATAATGCCTGTGCAGGAAGCAGTGGCTTTCATGATAATTCCGTTGATGGCTGCCAACGTTGAACTTGTCGCAGAAGCCGACAGAGAAGAACTGAAGCACTGCCTAACAGAATTCAGAGGCCTCATAGCATCAATGATGGCTGGCGTAACAGTTGCGATGCTTCTCCTGTCCTGGATGCCTGTACGTCCAATGGAGATGGCAGTAGGCCTCATATCGGTACTTTTCGTGCTTTCAAGAACACCTTTCGCCTCCAATCATTTCGAGAGGCTCAAAGACGTATGTTTCAGGACATGGGAGCCGTTGATAGGCCTTTTCTCAGGAATCATATACGGTGCGTCGAATGTAGGTGTTGCAACGGTCGCATATCTGAAGTCTATGGGTATAGAACGTGAGAAATTTGTTGCAACGCTGGCAGCTATAATACTTGGAATATCCATCTACAGAGTTGCCCTGGCGCAGCAGCTAGGTCTCTTTACTGCTCCAGAAAATATCCTGATCTCAGCAGGATTTGCAGTGCCTGCCGTTCTCTCTGTTGCTGTGGGGAAGAGGCTTGCAGGAAGGATATCGGATAACTTGATTGAGCAGGTTTCACTGGCTACAATCCTTCTGATAGGCCTGAGACTGCTGATCGGTTAACAACTGGAGAAACTGTTTTACAGGCTTCAACATGATATTGGATTTATAATAATTACCAATGTAATCCTTTCTTACACATCCTGTTACTGTATGCGGAGCTGGTGTAGTCCGGCCCATCATTTCACCCTGTCACGGTGAAGACCCGGGTTCAAATCCCGGGCTCCGCGTCCAACATTTTTCCCTTGTGAAACGCGAATTCTCTGCAGAGATTGAAGTCGAAAAACACAAATAAAGGCCAGATACTATCTTGTTTTTATGGAGTTCAAGCCGAGTCACTGTCCGTACTGCGGTGAAGACCTCTCCGCTGTTTTAGAGGAGGAACGTGAACGCCTTTACTGTGAGGCCTGTGACAGGATTGTCTGGAGAAATGCCTCACCCGTATCAGCAATAATAGTGAAGAAAGAAGAGAAAATCTTGCTGGTAAAGAGAGGAATAGAGCCCGGTAAAGGAGAATGGAGTCTGCCGGCAGGATTCCTTGAATACGAGGAGGAACCTGCAAAAGCTGCTGTTCGAGAACTGGAGGAAGAAACAGGCCTCAAAGTAGGAAAAGAAGATCTCAATCTTATAGAAGCTCTGAATATCGAAAGATTCGAAGGCCAGAGACTCGTTGCATTGGTCTACGAAGCAGAAGCTGAAAAGGCCTCAGAAAATATCTCATCAGGAAGTGATGCAGATGATGCACGCTACTGGGACATAGAAGAATTAAAGGAAGATGAGGAAGAAGTACTGAGAAGTCATTTTCTGGAAGTGATCGGAGAATCTAGTTAAGGCCGTAGTGTTCGGCCACGAACTCCCTATCATCAAGCACTACTTCATCGTATACTCTCTGTCCGACTTCAGTTATCTCAGGATCTATCGAGTCGCCTTGTTGCTCATAGCTTCCGTCTTCATTCATGTTCTTTACCATGCCCATGATATGAAGCTGTTCAACTCCATCTTCATAATCCGCGGGTATAACTCCATCGTTGACACCTTCAGCTAGAATATACAGGGCTGGCAAGGCCTCTGGATAGGCGTCCTGTCCGACGTTGAATCCCAGTGCATGGTAAAAGTCTCCCAGAGTCTCCTCTCCATTGTATATGACTTGTCTGTCCTCTGCTTCAAATCGTGAGGCAGCTAGTTCTCCATCTGCTACTAGGCCTAATAGTGTCTGGTTGGCAGAGTCAAGCTGCGCTCTCCACTGCTGACCGTACTCTGTCAAGGCCCATCCATTATCCTCAAGCTGGACAAGATTCTCTTCATCCAGATCTTCTATTATGTCTCGTGCTTGCATCTCGAACGTTTGGAAGTTGCCTTCTTCACGCCATCTATCATTGAAGTCGATTAATTTACTGGCGAGCTCGTTCATGTTTTCTCCGCCAGAGATACTGGAGAAAATCTTTATCGGAAGATCACCTCCCAAACTTGAGTATATTTGTGCCTGCTCTCGGAAAAGCGGATCCTTCTGAATGTGTCCTTCAATATCAACCATAATAATCAGAAAAGCGACAACAAGATTTATTACTGTTTCGTAACTAATCCGATAGTCTTAAAGTGGAGAGGCCTAAATAATGTTTTTATGGGAAGCTTGATAGAGGAGTTTCAGGATGACCACGAGAAAAAATCTGATCTGGTAATCGCGATTGATGGGCCTTCTGGAGCAGGAAAAGGAACTTTAGCTAACTTCATAGCAGAAAAGCTTGATCTGGAGGCCTATTCTGCCGGAGATTTCTTCAGAGAGATAGCAAGTGAAAAAGGCCTTACAGTAGAGGAATTAAGCGAAAACGCAGATAAAGAAACTGACGTAAAAGTCGATAAACGTACACTGGAGAAAGGCCTCAAAGAGGACTGCGTCATAGAGTCACGTATCGCTTCCTGGGTGCTCGGAGACTACTCAGATCTTACTATATACATAAAGGCAGATCTGGAGGAGAGAGCAAGGCGCATACAGCATGATATAGAAGATAAAGGACGTGAGGCAGAAAAAGAAGCAGAAAGCATTGATGAAGCAGTTGAAAGAGTTGAGAAAAGAGACAAAGATAACAGAGAACGCTACAGGGAGTACTACGGCATAGATATAAGCAATATCCAGAACTACGATCTCGTAATAGATAACACCGATATAAGCATTGAAAGACAGGAACAGCTTATCGAAAGCGAACTCAGAAAACGCTTTCAGGAAAGATTCGACTAATTCAGAGGCCTCAAAGAAATTCATGACAACTGATTTTGAGATACTGGAACATACTGCAGACGCCAAGTTCAGAGCACAAGGAGAATCACTGGAAGAAGCCTTCAAGGCCTCTGTCAAGGCGTTTTCTGAAATAGTGGGGGGTGACGCAGGGATGTACACTCACGAAATAAAGATTGAGTCAGAGAATCTTGATGCCCTCCTGTTCGATTTCCTCGATGAGCTCATCTTCCTTCAGGATACACGTGGAGTTGTAGTATCGTATGCACCAGAGATGAAGGTTGAGGAACTTGGAGAGGGCTGGAGGTTACAGGCAGAGATCAAAGTAGATAATATAACTTCTGAAACAGGTTTTACAGATGTCAAAGCACCTACATACAGTGAAATGGACGTAGGATTTGAAGACGGCGAATGGTACGCACAGGCCGTACTCGACATATAAACTCGATCTATCTAAAGCCTTTTTTCCGGAAGTTCTCCATGTGACTTGTAAAAATTCTCGTACTAAATCCAATAATATGGAATTGAATAAAATTTCCGAGAACATCTACGAGATACCTGAAGAAGGCCCTATGAAGAAACCGGCAAGAATCTACGCCAACGAGGCCTTACTCGAAGAAATAAAGCAGGACGACACACTGGAGCAGATAAAGAACGTGGCAGCGCTTCCAGGCCTTCAGAAGCATTCAATAGTGATGCCTGACGGCCATCAAGGTTACGGATTCCCAATCGGAGGAGTAGCAGCCATAGACGCAGACAAGGGAGTAATAAGCCCTGGAGGAATAGGCTACGACATCAACTGCGGCGTAAGAGTACTCAAGACATCCCTCATGTATGAAGATGTAAAAGGCAGAGAGGAGCAGATCGCCAATATATTATTCAATAAAGTGCCATGCGGCCTCGGGAAAGGAGGATACATCGACGTCGATAAAGACGAGTTAGAGGAAGTACTTGAGAAAGGCGTTGAATGGATGCTGGAGAACGGACACGCCAGAGAATCTGATCTGGAGAGATGTGAGGAAAACGGACGACTCCCGGGAAACGCTGATAAAGTCCCTAAGAAAGCGAAGAAGAGAGGCCTCAAACAGTTAGGCTCACTCGGATCAGGAAATCACTTCCTGGAGATGCAGAAAGTGGAAGAAGTATTCGATGAAAGTAAAGCAGAGGCCTACGGACTGGAGGAAGATCAGATGGTCGTCATGATTCATACAGGCAGTAGAGGCCTCGGTCATCAGACGTGTACTTACTATCTCAGAGAGTTCGAGAAGAATTATCCGGATATAGTTGAGGAGATTCCCGAAAAAGAACTGATTTACGCCCCTATTCAGGATGATCTCGGACAGGATTACAAGGAGGCGATGTATGCCGCAGCTAACTTTGCCTGGGCGAACAGACAGGCTATCATGGAAGGCGTCAGAGGCTGTCTGGATACTTTATTTGATGATGTTGAGACTGAGCTTCTCTACGATGTCTGTCACAACATCGCCAAGGAAGAAACACATGAAGTAGACGGTGAAGAAAAAGATGTTATTGTACACAGGAAGGGGGCTACAAGAGCTATGCCGTCAGGGAGAGAGGAAGTTCCGGACGTTTACAGTGATGTCGGGCAGCCTGTGCTACTGCCAGGAAGTATGGGTACATCAAGCTATATACTTTCAGGAGGAGAGAATTCTCTTGAACTATCTTTTGGATCTACAGCTCATGGAGCAGGACGCCTCAAGTCAAGAACACAAGCCAAACAGGACTACTACGGACGGGACGTACAGGACGACTTGAAAAGAGAAGGAATATACGTGAGAGCAGCTTCTGGTTCAACAATCGCAGAGGAAGCACCGGGCAGCTACAAAGACGTTGATGAAGTCATAAAAGTCAGCGACGAACTCGGCATAGGCCACAAAGTAGCAAAATTAAGGCCTGTGGTTAATGTAAAGGGTTGAAATTTAGAATTCGAGTTTTCTGTATCCTACTGAGAAACTCAGTGCTGTAAGTCCTAGCAGTATGCTTAGTTGTCTGTAGACAGTTGAAAGACCGTTTCCTTCCACTATAACTGATCTCATGGCTTCTATTCCGTATGTTAGAGGGATAAGTTGCTGTATAGAATTAAGTATTGGAGGGCCTACGTCTCCGGCATAAAAAACAGGGGAGATAAATACCATGGCGAAGAATATTATGCTTACTACTCGCTGTGCTTCCTCAGCTGTTTCAACAAACATAGGGATTAAGAGGCCTATCCCGAGATGTGAAATAAGGGATAGGCACAGTATTACGGTTATCAGAGGAGTTAAAAAGAGTTCTGTAGTGTAGTATCCTATCAGTATGATTAGTAGGGAAAGTACAAGGCCTAAAGAGCTGTACGCCATTTTTGCTGTGATGTAATCCTTCTTTGAAAGCTTTGAGCTTCTGTACATTCTGTAGAGGCCTGTGTCTTTGTCTGTAAGTATGGCCATTGAGGTCATGATAAATCCTATATAGGCTGCCAGGAAGACAGAGTAAGATGCTATTATGTCTGCTGTAGTACCTGAGTTCAGGACGAATCCGGTTACAAGAAGAATGCCTATGGTCATTACAAGTGTGAAGAATATGTTTGCAGGTCTCCTTAATGTGTCAAGTATATCAGCTTTCAGCAGTTCAATTATCTTCTTCATATCGTCTGCCTGTCACCTCGAAGAAGACATCTTCAAGTCCGGGTTTCTCTATTGAAAGGTTTTCTAGACTGTCTATAGCACCTGATTCAACAAGTTCTCGGATCAGGATATGAGGTTTATCAGTCCGTATCTCGAAGAATCCGCTGCTTTCAACACCTCTATCTTTGAATCCGTTCGGTATGTCTCCCTCAGCTTTCAGGATGAACTCTGCATCAATACTTGATATAAGAGCATCCGGTGATCCGGACACAACTTCAGCTCCATCCTCTATAATAATCACTCTGTCACAGAGTTTTTCTGCCTCCTCCATTGAATGAGTTGTCACTAAAATACCTATATCGTCTGTAAAGACCTCTATCATGTCTCTAACATCTTTTCTGGCTCTTGGATCTAGACCTGAAGTAGGCTCATCAAGCAGAAGATACTCAGGATTCTTCAAGAGGCCTGAGGCAATATTCACTTTCTTCTTATTTCCTCCAGAAAGATCTGGTACAAGAGTTTCTCTGTAATCTTCAAGACCTACTCTTCTGATGACTCTCTCAAGCATTTCAGTGTTTTCATTGAGTACTGCCATCATTCTTAGGAACTCCTCAACTTTCAGTTTTGAACTGTAATCCACTTCCTGAAATACTACAGATACAATGTCCTTCACATTTCCATTATCTACTTTCACTGTGCCACTGTCAGGCTTTAACAGTCCTGAAAGCATCTGCATCGTAGTCGTTTTCCCTGCACCATTAGGCCCCAGTAGGCCTACGGTCTCACCTTTCTTAATTTCGAGACTAAGATCTTCTACAGCTAGTTCTTTTCCAAACTTTTTCGAAAGATTTTCTGCCTCAAGCACAGTTAACTATTTGTAAAATACCTTGAAAAGTTTCAATCCTATTTCATATGTGCTGTATCATTCCACGTCACCAGTTTCCAGCCCAATTCGCTGTCCCACTCAAGAACTGAAACACTGGCATTACCAAGAGTGATCCTGTTGTAGTCCCTGCCTGTGAGACCGAAGATATTCATCAAGACGGATTTAAGAACAACGCCGTGGCCACCAATGAGGACATTATCTCCACTGTGATTATCTTTTATCTCATTCATTTTCTCCAGGAATCTCTCAGCCGCATCATTTGAACTTTCTCCACCTTCAGGTGTGAAGAAATGACTATCTCCATCGAAGTCACTGATCGCCTGACGAAACTCGGACTTGTGTCTATCCTCGAAAACACCAAAACCCATTTCACGCAGCTCTTTACTCTTCTTAGGCCTCAAACCATGCTTTTCAGCCACTATCTCAGTCGTCCTGAAAGTCCTTTCCAAGTCACTTGAGTAGGCTTCCATAAAGTCGATATCAGAAAGTCTTTCAGCCAGAAGCTCGGCCTGCTCAAGGCCTCTATCATTAAGAGAGATGTCTATCTGTCCTGTGATAGTTCCGTCATTATTATGCTGTGTTTCTCCATGCCGGATAAGAAAGGCCTTCATAACAAGTTATGTAGGAACGGCAGTTTTTTCTATTTCAAGGTCTGCATACGTCTTCGTAGTGTCCGAAGCTTGCCTCTCCTACACCTACATCCATGTCAAGGCCTGTCTCTACTGTAATGCTGTCGTCGTCCATTTCTTCTGCCATGAAGTATCTGAATACTTCTTTCTCTTCTCCTTCATGATTGTAGTTTCCGACGTGAACAATTCCTCCTCCTGCGTATCCTGTGTCATCTATTACTCCGACTACGGATTTAGCTCCTTCACCGTATTCAACTAATGCGGTATCGCCGTCGTAGTTGACTGTTATAGCTCCAGCCTCGGCACCGCCTTCAAGATTTGATACCCATTCATTTTCTTCGAACTTCTTGTATTCGTGTGTTTCTACGGCAAATGAATCGGTGGAGTCACATTCCAGAGGTTCTGATTCCACATCGTCTTCCAGTAGGCTTGTGCATCCTGATAGGGTTGCTGCCCCTGTTGCACCAGCGACTGTGAGGAATTTGCGTCTTTTCATATATCAAAAACAACACACCAATTTTAAATATTTACTGAAAAGTAACAACAACTGTGCGGGTGTTTTCCGAACACTCTTTCGATTCTCTTTACAGGAACACCCTGTTTATAAAAGTTGATGTCGCTTTCCACTATACTCGTTGAGTTTCTCGACGGGACAAACCTCTTGGTTGAGAGGTCAATGGGAATGCTTTGAAAGGCCTTTTTATCGGCTTTGTAAGGGCAAGTTACGTTAAACCAGTTTAAACAAGGAGAGATGATAATCTATGCCAAAGAAAAACAGGCCTAGGAGCGGATCGCTTGGATACAAGCCGAAGGTAAGAGCTGAACGTATGTATCCGGAGATCGATAAATACGAAGATACAGATGAACAAAAGCCACTCGGCTACGCCGGTTACAAGGTAGGAATGTCCCGAGTAATGATGGTAGATGATACAGAAGGAGCCACACAGGGACAGGAGGTAGCTGAAGCAGTAACAATACTAGAAGCACCGCCTCTAAGAGTATACGGAGCACGCTTCTACGTCTCAGATCCGAATACTGGAAAACAGGTATTCACAGAGGCCTGGACGGAATCTCCAGCAAAGGAGCTCCAGAGAGCAACAGACATCCCGAAAGAAGGAAACATGGACAACCTAGAGAAGGCCAAAGAAAACAGTGACAGAATCGAAGACGTAAGACTCCTAGTACACACACAGCCCTCCAGAGCAGGCATCTCAAAGAAGACGCCTGAAAACTTTGAACTTGGAATCGGAGGCTCAGTCGAAGACCAGCTTGAATACGCAGAAGAAATGATCGGAAAGGAAATCAATTTCTCAGACGTATTTGAAGAAGGAGACTACTTCGACGCAGTAGCAGTAACCAAAGGAAAAGGAGTAGAAGGCCCTGTACAGAGATACGGAATCAAAAAGCTAGGCCACAAGACACAGAAGAAGAGAAGAAAGGCAGGAAACGTCGGCCCATGGCACCCAGACACACTATCATGGAAGATTCCACTTCCAGGACAGCAAGGATTCAACAATCGTACAGAATACAACAAGAGAATCCTCCAGCAAGGAGACGACATAGAAGAAGTACAGAGAGAAGGAGGATTCAAGAACTACGGAGAACTCAACTCCGAATACATAATCGTCAAAGGATCCGTCCCAGGACCATCAAAGAGACTGGTCAGGATGAGAACCGCACTAAGAAAAGACGGAAAACCAGGAAACCCAGAAGTCACCTACGTGGAGAAGTGAAAAACTAAATGACTTTACCAGAACAGTTCGACGAACGTGTAAGGCCTGACATCGTCAAAAGAGCAGTACACTCAATTCATGCCAACAATAGACAGGCCTATGGAGCAGACCCAGAAGCAGGCCTCAAACACGTCACAAGATGGAGACAAAGAAACAATGCCTTCAGAACAAGGAAAGGAAAAGGAATCTCAAGGATTCCGAGAAAGATTCTGCTTGGAAGAGGAGAACAGTTCTACTCCGTCGGAGCAGAGTCTCCGAACACAAGAGGAGGACGAAGAGCACATCCTCCGAAGGCAGAGAAAGACTTCTCCGAAGACATAAACAATAAAGAAAGAAGAAAAGCAATCAGATCAGCGATCGCAGCAACAGCCGACCAAGAACTTGTAAGCCAGAAGCACAGCTACGAAGGAGAACTACCATTGAAAGCTGAAGGCCTATCAAGCATTGAAAGAACTGCAGAGCTGAAAGACAGACTTGAAGAACTAGGCCTCGAAGAAGAACTTGAAAGAGTAAGCGAAAAGAAGGTCCGTGGAGGAAAAGGATCAAACAGAGGCCGCAAATACGTCAGAAAGACAGGCCCACTACTGGTAGTTGCAGAAGACGAAGGCGTCAGCCAGGCAGCTGCAAATCTTCCGGGAGTAGAGGTCTCAGTCGTTGATCAGTTGAACGCTGAGAAGCTTGCACCGGGCGCACAGCCAGGAAGGCTTGTTGTCTGGTCTGAAAAATCCTTGGAAAGGCTTGATGAGGAGGGCCTCTTCCGGTAGGTGATTTGTTATGAATGAAGAGAAAGCACTAGAAATAATTCAGAATCCGCATATTACAGAGCAGGCCATGGATATGGTTGATGAGGAGAACAAGGTTGTTCTCATCGTAGACGTTGATGCGGACAAGAATCAGATTGAGGATGCTGTTGAACTGCTGTTTAATGTGACGGTTAAAAAAGTAAACACATCCATTACTCCACAGAACGAGAAAAAAGCATACGTAAAACTAGGTCCGAGCGACGACGCAATGGATGTTGCGACAGAGCTTGGAATGATTTAGACGTGATACAATAATGGGATCTCCACTAATACAGCAGAGAAGAGGTAAGGGCTCGCCGAACTACAGGGCGGCCAAGAACGGTAAAGGAACTGTAGAGCATAAGAATTCTGAGCTCACAGGAACAGTCGTTGATATACAGCACGACGCTTCAAGAAACGCACCTATTGCTCTTGTAGAATTTGAGGATGATGAAGAAAGATTCATTCTTGCACCGGAGAACCTTGCTGTAGGCGATGAAATCCAGATCGGCGTAGAAGCAGAGATAAAGGAAGGAAACACTCTGCCACTGGGAGAGATCCCTGAAGGAGTACCAATTCATAATATTGAAACACAGCCGGGAGACGGCGGAAAACTTGTCAGAAGCTCAGGAACATACGCATTTGTAGTAACTCATGAGGCAGATGGAACGAGAATCAGGCTGCCAAGCAAGAGCTTCAAGAAACTAAGCAGAAAATGCCGTGCAACAGTAGGAAAAGTAGCAGGCGGTGGAAGAAAAGACAAGCCATTCGTCAAAGCTGGCAACAAGTTCAAGGCTATGAAGGCACGTGGAAAGCCTTATCCAAAGGTATCTGCAGTAGCCATGAACGCAGTAGACCACCCATTCGGTGGATCAGCAAAACCAGGAATGCCTAAGACCACTTCAAGACATGCTTCACCAGGAAGCAAGGTAGGAAACGTAGGTGCAAAAAGAAGTGGAAACAAGAAGGAGTGATTAAAATGCGAAAATCGAAGATTTTCAGCTTTAACAGAAGCACAGAGGTGCTTCGGTAATATGTCAGATGATTTCACATACAGAGGAAAAACGGTTGAGGAACTCAAGGAAATGAATCTTGAAAGCTTTGCAGATCTCCTCAACTCTGATGGAAGAAGGAAAATCAGGAGAGGCCTTACAGACGGAGAGAAAAAGATTCTCAATGATCTTGAAGAAAAAGATACAGTCAAGACACATGAGAGAGATATGATTGTAGTACCTCAAATGATAGAAAAAACTGTCCGGGTATACAACGGTCAGAGATTCATCGATGTAGAGATTGAACCGGAAATGCTGGGACATCACCTAGGAGAGTTCGCTAAAACCCGTAAAGAAGTATCACACAGTGCACCAGGACTTGGAGCAACGCGTTCCAGCCAGCACGTACCACTCAAGTAAAGGTGTAAGAAACAGTGACAGTAGCCAAAGCAGTAGGAAACAACCTTCCTGTATCATGGAAGGACTGCACCGAAATCGGCCGCTTCATCAAAGGCGATTCGGTAGAGAAAGCGGAACGAAAACTTGAGAAAGTAATCGAAAAAGAACTCCACGTCCCGTACACAAAATACGATAGCGACGCAGGCCACAGAAGCGGAGGAGAAGCCGGAGGATACCCGGTAAAGGCCTCCAAAGAAATCCTCGAGCTCTTGAAATCCGCAAAGTCTAACGGAGAGGATCAGGGCCTCAACGAAACAGCAATGAAGGTTTCCAACGTTATAACTAATCAAGGCCCTCAAATTGCAACTCCTTCTCGTCATCGTGGAAGGACTACAAAAGCTGCACACGTTAAAATTTTCGTTTCGGAGTGAAAATTAATAATGAGCGATAATCAAAGATTTTCTGATCACACAGAAACTCACAAGGTGAGTTTCGAATGAAAGAGAAACAGTTCATCCAGAAAGGCGCACGGAAAGTAAGGCTTGACGAGTTCCTTGAAGACGAACTTGAGGGAGCAGGTTACAGTCACAGCGATATCGTGCGTACTCCAACAAGTACAAAAGTAGTTATCTATTCTCAAAGGCCAGGACTTGTCATCGGCCGTGGAGGTTCCCGTATCAAGGAACTTACGGCTGATATGGAGGAGGCATTTGATTTCGAGAACCCTCAAATCGAGGTAAATGAGATCGATAATGCTGACGCTAATGCAGAAATAGTTGCGAAAAGCATTGCAGACTGGCTTGAAAAAGGAGGGCACGCAAAACGTGTCGGATATACATACCTTAGACGTATGAAGGAAGCAGGAGTAATAGGAGCAGAACTGGAGATCACAGGGAAGCTTTCCGGTAACCGTGGAAGAACAGAGAAATTCTCATACGGATACGTGAAGAGATGTGGAAACACATCAAAGAAGAACGTCAGCAAGGCCTATGAACTTGCACGTACAAAGCCTGGAGCAATCGGTGTAAAAGTCCGTATCATGGAGTCACTTCCAGAGTTCCAGCACAGAAAGATTGATGTACAGGATGAAATCTTCCACAAGACAATCAGCGACGAGGACGCCGAGAACAGATCTGAAAGAATCGAAGAAGTCATGAACGAAGCTGAAAACATGACTTCA
>JALDAN010000021.1 GCA_022729355.1 Candidatus Nanohalarchaeota archaeon
ACGTGGTCGAGGTGTCCGTGTCCGATGACGATTGCTACTACGTTTTTGTCTAGAACCGGTTCGTCTTCCGGTACTGCCCCGATCTCGAGGCTTTGATTTGTTGTCATTTCGTCGACGTGTCCTTCGGCGTTTATGACGTTTTCCATGTTGTAACCCATGTCAAAGATGACGACTTCTCCGTCAACTTCAACTGCGGTCATGTTCATACCAACTTCTTCATATCCACCTAATGTGTAAACTTTCATACTTAGAAATTCACCTTGTTTTAAAGTGTTACAAATACGGATTCCACGCCGACTTTTATAAACGGTATCCGAAATTCTCCAAATTTCTTAAGCTTTCCTCCAAAAACCACGAACTATGTATTCCCAGAAAATTCTAGACGAACTGGAAGAAAACAATATTGAAACCGGCGACAAAGTAAAGGCCTCAGGCAGGACAGGCGAACTGATGCCTAAACCGGAGTCCGGAGACCCTGAAATACTTGTACTGAAAGATGACTCAGGATACAACATCGGCGTAGAACCTGAAAACATCGAACTAGTCGAGAAAAAGGCCTCCACAGAGAAACAGAGAGAAGAAGTCCAGCACGATAAAGAAAGGCCTGACATACTCGTCCTCCATACGGGTGGAACGATCGCTTCCAGAGTATCGTACGAGAAAGGAGGAGTGGAGCCAGCCTTCGATCCGGAGGACCTAGTGGAGATGTATCCGGAACTGGCTTCCGAAGTCAATATCCACAGTGAAGTAATCGCGCAGATGCTCTCAGAGGACATGGAGCCGGCTCACTGGATACAGATCGCGGAGAAGATCGACGAAGTCAAAAACGAGTACGACGGAGTGATCGTAGGCCATGGAACAGATACGATGAGCTACACTGGCGCAGCACTGTCCCTTATGCTGAAAGGCCTTGACACCGGAGTCCTGCTTGTCGGATCACAGAGAAGCAGCGACAGGCCTTCCAGTGATGCCGCTATGAACATGTACTGTGCATCAAAGTTCCTGACGGAAACAGATTTCACAGGCCTCGGTATCTGCATGCACGAGGAATCAAGCGATGAAAGATGCAGTATTCTTCCTCCACAGAAAGTAAGAAAGATGCATACTTCAAGAAGAGACGCTTTCTCACCTGTAAACGCAGAGCCTCTTGGACACGTGAACTACGAAACAGGAGAAATAGAGAAGAGATTCGAGTCCTCCAGTAGAGAATACGAAAAGAATACGGAAATGGATGCAGAAGTCGGATGGATACGTGTCAGGCCTGGAATGAGGCCTGAAGAACTGGAGTTCGTGGAAGAACAGGACTACAGCGGTGTCATAATTGAAGGAACAGGCCTCGGACATATGCCGGTCAACGCATTCGATGAAAATACAGAGCACCACGAGGAGATACTGGAGAAGCTGGAGGAAATCGCTGAAAAAGCAGTAGTGGTTATGACATCTCAGTGCCTAAACGGCCGTGTAGATATGGACGTCTACTCGGCAGGCCTGAAGATTCAGGAAGCCGGTGTAATCGGTGCAGAAGACATGCATCCGGAACTGGCATACGTCAAACTGATGTGGAGCCTGGGACAGGCCTCGGATATGGAAGAGGCCCAGGAAGTATTCCTGGAAAATCGTAACGGTGAACTGGATCAGAGGTCGAGCTACTTTGACTGAAGTATACGGCGTCACAGGGATGCCTCTGTCCGGGAAGACGACTGTAGCAGAGTTCATGGAGGATGAAGGATTTGCACTGCTGGACATGGGTGACGTCGTCAGGATTGAGATGGATAAAAGAGGTGTAGGAACAGAGGACACAGGGAACTGGGTCAACGATATGAGGGAGGTCCATGGCATGGATGCGATAGCACAGCTCTCACTCCCGTATCTACAGGAGATGATAGAGGAAGAAAGAGACATCGTTATCACAGGAATGAGAGGCTGGAGTGAAAAACAACGATTCGAAAAGGAGACAGGCCTCGAAATCGATGTAGTGGCGGTCTGGAGCTCCAGAGAGACAAGAAAAAGAAGGAGAAAGGAAAGAAAGAGAGAGGAGGACGTAAAGGGAGACAGATTCCATGAACGAGATTTAAGGGAAGTTGAGAACGGAGTCGGCAAACTGATGGCGTTAAGCGACCACTTGATCAGGAATGAAGATATTACAGAGCAGGAACTTGAGCAGAGGGTGAAACAGTTAATTGAATCTTGAGGAACAGGATATAAAGAAAACATACAGATTTGAAGACAGTGAAACGGCGAGAGAAGTGATAAAGAAGGCCTCGAATTCTCTTGACTACAGATTTCAGGAGATGAACTCGATAGCAGCAGCTTACGATGGGCCTAGAGAGGCCATCATAAAGAACGGAAGCGAATTAGAGGCCTACAGGGAAAAAGCACAGGAAAAGATTGAATCATTAATGGAGGATTGAAGAAAAAATAATGGATTACGACAGGCTTGGATTTAAATGCGGGATAGAGATTCATCAGCAGCTGGATACGGAGACAAAGCTTTTCTGCCGCTGCCCGGTAGATCTTGAGGATGAAAACCCGGATGTAAAAGTTGAAAGAAGACTGAGATCTGTAGCGGGAGAGACAGGAGAACAGGATAAAGCTGCAGAAGTGGAATCGATGAAGGAGAGAAAGTTCGTCTACCATTACCACGAAAGAAACAACTGTCTGGTGGAGCTCGATGAGGAGCCACCTCACCGCATGAACAGAGAGGCACTTGATACTGCATTAACTTTTGCGAGAATGGTGGGTGCTGAGATTCCTGCAGAGATACAGGTCATGCGTAAAATGGTTGTCGACGGATCCAATACCTCAGGATTCCAGAGAACATCGATGATAGGCCTCGATGGAGAAGTGGAAACAGAGACAGGAACGGTAAGCATCGAGGATATCGAACTTGAAGAGGAATCCGCAGGAATCAACGAACGTACGGATGATAAAGCAGTGTACGATCTTTCACGTCTTGGAGTGCCGTTGATCGAAGTCGGAACGGACGCCTCCATACAGGATCCGGAGCACGCCAGAGAAGTCGCAGAGGAGCTCGGAATGCTTCTGCGCTCAACCGGAAAAGCCAGGAGAGGCCTCGGAACTATAAGGCAGGATGTGAACGTCTCCATCAAGGATGGAGCACGTGTCGAGATCAAGGGATTCCAGGATGTCCGCAACATTGACAAACTGATAGAAAACGAAGTGGAAAGACAGAAGAATCTTGTCGAACTCGGGGAACAACTGGAGCCGGAGGACGAAGTACTTGGAGACAATGTCACACACCTTTTCGAGGACTCGGAGAACCAGATAATCTCCACAGTACTTGAAAACGACGGCGCAGTCTACGGATTCAAACTACCAGGCCTCGCAGGAAAAATGAAACAGAATATCTCTGGCGACAGATACCTCGCACTTGAACTAGTAGACTATGCGAAGACACGAGGCATCCAGGGAATCCTCCACACAGACGAGGAGCAGGACTATGGAATACAGGAGGAATTCGACGAGATAAGAGAAATATTCAAGGCCTCAGAAGATGACGTAATAGCAGTGCTCGCAGGCCCGAGAGAAAAAGCGAAGGAGGCAGCTAAAGCAGTAAAGCAAAGAGCAAAGAAAATTTACGAAGGAGAAGTGCCTGAAGAAACAAGGAACGCAGAACAAGACTTCACCACATCTTATTCAAGGCCTCTACCGGGCGCAGCACGAATGTATCCGGAGACAGATATCCCTCCGATCAGAGTAACAGATGAAAAAGTAGAGAGTATAGAGGAAGAACTCCCGGATACACTTGATGAACGAAAGGAGAGATATGCAGATGAGATAGGAGAAGAACTCGCCCGACAGATAATCTCGTCGAAAAGACTGGACCTCTACGAATCACTTAGAGAAGACTTCGACGACAGAACAGTAGCCAACCTCCTCACAAACACTTACGCAGGCCTCGAATCAGACAACTTCCCTGTAGACAATCTAGAAGAAAAGCATTTCAGAGCGTTGCTGGAGGCCTTTGAAGATGAGGAGATTGCCAAAGGTGACTTTGAGGAAGTGCTGACAGAGATGGCGGAGAAAGGCCTTGTACAGGAGGCAATTGAAGAAGTGGCTGCAGGAAAGGCCTCTGAAGAAGAAATCAGGGAAGTAGTAAATTCAGTGATAGATGAGAAGCAGGATATGATCGAGGAACAGGGAGAACACGCTCAAGGCGCATTAATGGGTATAGTCATGGGACGTGTAGAAGCAGATGGAGGCACAGTCTCCAGAATACTCGGACAGGAACTCGGCAAACATCTTGATTGAAAAACTGCCACTACATTTATGTCCATATATTTTTGAAATGTATCGTGGGAGTAGGTGTAATATAATATAAAGAAGGCCTGTGCAGTTTTTATTACGGTAGGAAAATAGGTATGCGCAAAATACTTGTACTGTTCCTGGCTATTGCAATGACGTTTTCAGTCGCAGCTTTTGAAGCATCTATAGAGCCAGTGGAAAGAGAGGCCTCTCCGGGAGAACAGGCGACTTATGAGGTAGAAGTATTCAATAATGCCTCGGAGGACAAGCGTTTCACGCTGGATTACAGTTTCCATGAAGCAGGATGGATATACTTCGATACTTCCGGAGTAGTGCCTGCAGGAGAAACAGAGACGTTCAATGTTACATTGATTCCGGGAGAGGATGCTATTCAACAGAACTACGGCTTCACGATCTATGTAACAGACTTTGAAACAGGTGAATCAAAGCAACTATCAGAAACAATGAGGGTAACACGCGATCACACCTTGAACGTTCAGAGCGTGGACATACAGTCAGGCTCAGTTATGCCTGGTGAATCAGTACAGGCCTCGGTCACAGTACAGAACATTCTTCCAACAATAGTAGATGAATACACTGTAACATCAAGCTTCAATGACGAGACAAGAGATGCAGACACAGAGCCACTTGCACCCGGAGCAGTAAGAGAATACGACTTCACATACGATATACCTGTAGAGGCCTCACCTGAAACATACAATCTATCGCTTACAGTGATTCAAGACGAAGTTGAAAAAGTATATCACGATACAGTACAGGTAGAGGAAGTCAGAGAAATCAACAGAAGCCAGGAAGTAGACGACAGAGTCCTGATAGTCTCAGGAACTAAAACAGTGGAAAACAACGGAAACAGTCCTGCAGAGATAACAGAAAACGTCACACTCCCATCATATCTTGACCCGATCCTCGACTTCGAGCCAGAGCCAGACCAAGTAACGGAAAATGAGGAAAACACGTACATATGGGAGGCCTCACTACGGCCGGGAGAAGACATCCAGTTCTCCTACAGCATAAACTACTGGATACCGCTACTACTCGCAGTAATCATAATCGCAGGCCTCTCAGCACTCAGCAGAATATCAGGAAACATGAAGATAAGTAAAGAAGTCGAAGAAGAAAAAGAAGGCCTCAAAGTATCACTGGAGATAATCAACGATACAGAGAAGTTCAGGCCTCAGATCACTGTCCGCGACTTCGTTCCCAACGTTGCAGAACTGGACGAAGACTTCGAAATGGCAGCTCCAGAGACACGGAAGACAACAGACGGCACAAAAATCGAATGGACACTGGAAGACTTCAAACCAGGAGAGAAAAGAATAGTTCAGTACCGTGTAAAGCCAAAAATAGAAGTCGAAGACGGAATCGATCTCCCACCAGCAGAAATCATAATAAAAGGAGACAAAGTAGCAAAATCAGACAATAAAAAACACTGAAGAAATCTTCAGGCCTGCAAGCCTATTAAATATTTTTACACCAACAAAGTTCTACAGGATACAAAAAAATTGTATCCACAAAAATTATTTCCCCGCCTTAGCTCAGCCTGGCAGAGCGGTCGACTGTAGATCGACTTGTCCCCCGTTCAAATCGGGGAGGCGGGACTTTTACAAAATTATTATCTTATCCATATCAACGAGTTTAGATTCTATCTTAGACCCGCAGATAATGCTGGCTCAAATAAAGATATATTGCCTAAATAAATTAGTTATGACCAAGGTTGGTTTTCAAAATCTTCCTCTATTTCTTCCGCTTCAAGAACATCTAGATATAGAATTACGTCATCAACAATAAAATTTGAAAACTGAGCTGGATTACCGTCTGTACTATTATGGCCAAATATAGTGAATGGGCCATTAAAATTCACTGTACTCACGTCACTTGTATTCACAAAACTGGTTGGAACTGGCTCGCCGTCAATGAAAGCTTGACCTCCACCCTCTCCATCGTTAGCAAGGCAAACTCTATGTCTTTCTCCATCTGCTATACCTAATTGCGCCAAGTATCGACTTTCTTCATTACCTTCTCCTCCAACATAGAAACGCCATTGATCAGGATCGGTGTCGTGATAATTTAGTTCAAAGACAGTACCATCATAATCGTTGGCTGTTCCCCACAAACGGTGTCCAGTACTACTTGGTGTATAATTTTCAATTGTAAAAATTATTGACACGCCATCTTGAATGTTGCTGCCGAAATCATTGAGTGTCGTAGTTTCAACGAAAGATTCTTCTCCGCTAGAACTATCAAGGGCTTGTCCCCCCGCCATCGTATTGTCGCTAATCCATGTCGTGTTGCCTTCAATAGAACCATTTTCGTCATTAATAATATCTTCAACGCTCGAACCCGAGCCCTCCTTAAATACCCATCTATGTATCGGATTCCCTACGCTCTCAGGTATTTCAGATTCTCCTAATCTTAGGTTTATTTCTTGTATTTCTGCTGTTTTTTCGATGTCTGGGTTTTCGAAGCTTACTTGTATCCAGTATTCGTTGTTTTCTCCGCCCTGCAACTCAGTTAAGTCGTATGATGTTGTGCCTTCCTGTAGCTCTACCGTTTCAGTATTATCTGCCTCCCCATTTCCATTCAAGTCCTCAAATACTGTTAGTGTGGCGTTTTGATCGTTGAGTGAGAAGTCTAAAGTGATGCTTGTCTCCAACGTTAGTGATGTGGCGACGGATTTTATTCCGTCGTTTGTCTGTACTCTTATTTGTGGTATATAGGCCTACACGGTCGAACATTAGTTCTGAAAGTGTGCTGACTGTTTCCTCTATTTCCTCGTCCATATCGAATCTGTATTCGTCGAGTTCTAGGCCTCTTTTTTCTGCTTCTTCCATTCCTTTACTGTGTTCGTTGATGGCTTTGTCGAAGTAGTTTTCTGCCTGTGTGAGAACGTCTTTGTTGAATCCGAGAACGAGTCTGTCGAATAAATCTGATTCTCCGTAATGATCTAGGATAAGTCCAGCTGCGTATACGTCTACTGCATGAGAGGCCTCTTCGTAGCTTCTTTCAACGGCGTATTCTAGCTCCGAATCCGTCATCCGCTCATACACATCTTCCATGTTGTTACTTGAAGAGAATAAAAGATAAATGTGTGGTGGAGGCCTATTCTTCCTCTGTTTGTTCCTCTTCTTTCGCTGTTTCAGGTCTCTCGTGTTTTTTCTGGAGGATGTATGCTGCTATTCCGAGGAGTAGGAGGATGATTCCTGTGATCGGTACCGGGATGTTTCCTGTTTCTCCGTCTTCTATGTTGACTGTTGTTGTTTTGTCTTCGACGAATACTTCTGTGTCTTTAACTCCTCTGATTTCGAAGTCGATCAGGTAGTCTTTGATAGCTGCTTCTGGCTCGGTTTCTACTTCGAAGACGGCCTGTCCTGTTTCTCCGGGTTCAAGTGTGCCGACGTGTGTGTTGGATGAGCTGTAGCTGAATGGTTGATCGCTTGACTCCAGTACACGGACTCTTGTTGCAGATGATTTTTCCTCTCCACGGTTTTCAACTGTCAGCCGTAGTTCTTCCGTACTGTCTGTCTCTAATTGGCTTTCAACGTCGGTGATACGGAACTGAGGTTTCCCTGATATATGCAGGTTGAAGTCTACTTCCTCCTTCAGTTCTGTTGTCGAGTCGTCTGCCGAGTAGGTGATGTCTCCGGTGATAGATGTTTCGCCGGCAGGTGCATCTTCTTCTACGTCAAATCTGAATTCTGCTGTCTTGACTTCTCCGGCCTGAACATTTCCAAGTGCTTGGCGTGTAGAGAAACTTGATGTTCTCTCGAAGTGCTCAGGCAAGTCCAGATTCATAACAACGTTTTCAGCTGTCTTCTCTCCGTTGTTAACTACGTCAACGCTCAAAAACGCGTCTTTTGTATCTGGCATCAGTGTACGCGGCTCCGTCCTCAGATTCGCTACGTTCAGCTCTATGTCACGGCTCTGAACCTCTACAGGAATATTGCGTGTGATATTCGTATCGCCGTGGATAATCCTGAACTTGAAGTCGTTGGATCCGTCAGGTGCATCGTCAGCCACCATCACCTCTGTATGAATCTGGTACTCCTGACCTCTCGTCAAGTCTCCGAGAGAGTAACTTGTCTGCCTGTCAGGCTTTATCTCGAAAGGATAGTTGTCGACAAGCTCCACTTCAACGTCCTCTGCAACTGAGTCGCCTCTATTCATCAATTTGAACGTGATATCTCCGGACTCTCCTGACTGTAGGGGAACGGGATCGGAGTTGATGAAGGAGGCCTGTAAGTTAGTCGATGATCGATCTGTCTGTGTTGTTTGTGCTGCTCCAGCACCTATCAATAGGCCTGTAAGCACGATTAAAGTCGCAAGTTTGATTCTGTTCATTGTTGTTTCACCTTTAATATTGATTTAATATAGCGATCGTGTATCACGAGAGCCGATGGAATAACTGTTAAGGCAGCTATGTATGCTGATAAAGTCGTTAAAGTAAGCATTGTTCCCATGTCTGATAGGAAAGTGATTCTTCCGAGTGAAAGAGATGTGAATCCTATCAGTGCTGCGATTAGTGCGATTGACATTGGATTCAGTACTCCTCCTATGCTTTCCTTCAGTGAGGCCTCTATATTCATCTGGCTGCGTTCCTCTCTGTATCTTGATACCATCTGTATTCCGAAGTCTATCGCGATTCCCATACCCATGGATACTGCTCCGGAAGTGGCAGGGCTCATATTAAAGCCGAGCCATCCGTAAAGACCGAATCCGGCTATAATACCGTATACTAGTGCCAGTAAAGAGGATAGGCCGTAGAATATTGATCCGAATAGAGCCACTACAACTATGAAAACACCGATGAGTGAAAGAGTGGAAGTCCTGTTCATTGTATCTTCTGTCTGCTCCTCAAAGGCCTGATCTATGAAAGTATCTCCTGTAAATCCTACTTCTACTCCTGAAGGCCTTTCATTAAGCTCTACGGATTCCTCTATTCTTTCAGCTAACTCGTTTTGCTCTTCTGCTGAAAGATCTGTGGAAGTTATCCGCATCACTGTAGATCTGTAGTCGTCTGAAACAAATCGAGAGGTCTGAGGATTATCCTCTAACTGGTTTGATGCCTGTCTTAAAGTAGCTGGTCTGTCAACAAGGTCTGCGGCAGAGGATACTGTTACAACGTCCTTCATCTCGGATAAGTCGTTGGAAACGGTTTTCACATAGTTCAGCATCTCCGGGTTTCTTACATCTCTGATTTCACTGGAGTTGCTGTAGCTTGGATCAGCCTGGAAAAGCACGGTGTACGTGGCACCTCCTGATTCCTGTCCGAACTCTGCACCAATAACATCGAAGGCAGCGATTGAATCAATAGTATCGGGCAGAAGATCCTCCTCGTTCTGCTCAACTGTCTCCACCTGACTAGCTCCTGAAGCCAGAACTATTGCCAGTAAAATCATGAAGCCAAGGACTGAAACAGGCCTCCGGCTTAGAAGACCGGCGTAACTTTCAACCATTCTTTCTTTCATCTCTTCCACCTCTCATACTTCACTATCAAGGCAGGAGTTACAACAAGCGCTGAAGTCACCGTAAGGCCTATGCCCAGTGCAAGTGTCAGGCCCAGATTCCTTATGAAGGATATCGAAGCTATCAGAAGTGCTGAGAATCCTACTATAGTAGTTGTCGAGGAGCCAAGTATGGCGAGGCCTGTGGTAGGTACTGCTTCTTTGACTCCGGCTTCCACGCTTCCCTTTTTCTCCTTCTCCTCAAGTATTCTCTCAGTTATGAATGATCCGTACTCCACTCCCAGTCCCAGTATCATGGCGCCGAGAGCAATCGTTGCGATAGTCAGAGGTATGCCGAGATGCCCCATTGTTCCAAGAGTCCATACAAGCCCCATGAAAAGCGGTACAAAAGTTATAGGGCCGTAGATACGGCCTCTTGCCACTATCAAGAGTGCAAGTATCAGTAGTGAGGCCGCAGCAATCGTGGTAACAGAGTCCTCGATCATGGTGTCTCCTATGTCTGTTCTGATGACTGGGTTCCCGGTGACTGTTACGTCTAGGCCTGGTTCTATAGGTGTCCTTTCAATATTTTCATTTATCGTCTGTGTGGCTTTCCTGATATTTTCTTCTGTCATCTCCTCTTCTATGTCGACAAACATCTGTACACCGGTGAAGTCTCTGTTGTAGAAACTTGCTCCTCCTTGTTTCACCATCTCCTCTACTTCATCCTGGCTTTCAGGACTTTCATTGAACAGTGAGGCCGGTGAATCCACTTCTTCAACGATAGGCTCCGATTCAAGTTCTCTTTCAAGGCTTGAAAGCATATCTATTACATCAGGTTCCCGTGTGTCGCCCACGGAGGATTCTCTGAGAGAGGAATCATCTATCTGAAAAAGTATTATTATGGAGTTTGCCGCGCCGAAATTAGCCTCCACTTTTTCCTGAGTTTCTATTGGAGGAAGATCGTCTGGAAGACTGTCCTGGAAATCAGTCTCCAGCTGTATACTTGGAAGTCCTGTCCCCAGTATCAGAAACGCCAGTGCTCCGGCCAGAACTATTTTACCTGGATGAGATATCTGTAACTCTGCGATTTCCTCAAGTATAAGTTTCGTCACAGGAAATCTCTGTCCTCTCAAAACTTAAATACACTGAACAGGTATTCAGCCAGAGTCTTTTTTGGAATGAATTTGGGTCTGTTTAAGAACTGTTTTGAGAGGGAGTTCGGAATACGGGTTTTAAGTAGGAGAAGTATTGTATGGGTAGAGGCGATCAAAAATGGATTGTGCTGCTGTGCAGGTGCGACGTGAACCAACAGGTTCAAGAAAAGAGGAGGTAAAATCTGAGGAATCTGAGATAGAAGGACACAAGATGCTGCTAGGAGAGGCCTGTGATAATGAGTCTGTCCGTGATACATGGATCGATGCTGTGGAACAGGCACTGGAGTTTGAGTCTTTCGAGAAAGGAGAGATGCACATGGATAGAGGCCTTGACAGAGTTAATAAAGAAGGGTATTATCCTAAAGAGGACGTGCCCCGGTGGATGATATAGTAATACCGGAGGCCTCCGATCCCGGTTTTTTTCTTGGATCGGTTTTTTCTTTGTTCGGTTTCAATACAAGTTCTGTGCAGGATTTGAATTGAGCTAGAGAAAAAATCCCTGTAGAAAAAATCCCTAGAGTTAGATGAAATCAAGATGCAGAACTTTGAGAAAATGCTCTGGTGGCTTATCGGAGGTACCAGAGGAGGCAAGAACAGGTTGAGGATAATCATGGCGCTCGATAACAGGCCTATGAACGCTAACAATCTGGCAGAGGAACTGGATCTTGACTACAAGACGATAATGCACCATATTGAATTGATGGAGGAGCATAACGTCGTAAACTCTATGGGGGATGGTTACGGCAAAAACTATTTCCTCACAGATCAAATGGAGGAGAACAAAGGAAGATTGGAAGAGATCAAAGAAAAAGCAGGTGTCCAACTTTGAATAAAGAAACAGAACTAAAGTTAACAATCATAGCAAGCATCGTATTCGCAACAATAACCACAGTAATAACAGGAACATCCGTATCGTTGCCAGATGATCCTACACAGACACTTTTCACAGTCAAAGTATTCCTTACAACTTTCAACACTATAATACTTTCAGGCCTGACAGTCAACTACCTGAGAATATACAGGGATATACCTTCATCCACTTCACGCTCCCTACTTATCTTCAGTGCTGCCCTTACGCTCTATGCAGTATCAGCTAATCCGCTTCTCCACGTGATATTCGGTTACAACGTAATATCTATTGGACCTTTCACCTATCTGCCTGATCTGTTCGTTGCAGCGGCATCAATATCGCTCCTCCATGAAAGCTACAAGTAGAACAAAAAAATCTGGAGGCCTTCCTGTATCCTCCATTTTCTATTAAAATCTCAGGCCTCTATCTGTTCTTTATATATGGAGTTTATTGAGAAATACAGCGAGTTCTTCGAACAGCTTGACAAGACATACATGGATAGAAGCCGATTCGTTCCTTCTGTAGGCCCGGAAGACGCAAAAGTTGTGATGGTCGGAGAGGCGCCTGGAGCCAATGAAGTAGAGCAGGGAGAGCCTTTCGTCGGAAGAGCAGGCGACAAGCTCAACAAAGTACTGAGAGACATTGGAGTTGAACGCTCCGATATATACATCACGAATCTTGTCAAGATAAGGCCTCCGGATAATCGTGATCCGAAGAAAGATGAGATAGAGGCTTGGGCTCCGTTACTTGATCAGGAGTTAGAAAATGTTGATCCTGACATCGTACTGACTCTTGGTAACTTTGCCTCTAAATACATGCTTGACTCCAGCAAAGGTATCTCCCAGATTCATGGAAGGATTTTCACGCGTGAAGGCCTGAAAATCATGCCGATATATCATCCTGCGGCTACACTGTACGATCAATCCAAAACACCGGATCTGGAGAAAGACTTGAGAAAGGCCTTCGGGAAAGAGGATACTGGTCAACAGAAGTTGAGTGATATCTAAGTGTCGTCACCCGTGTGACATAAAAATTTGTATGTGGTTTTCTATTGTTATGGAAGGCGGGGAGAGATATTTTGAGCCGGTTGCGATGTCGGATCTTCGTGATGCTATGGAGGAGCTCGAATCATCTGCGACATTGACTGGGCCTGTTTATGAGGAGGTTGATTATGATGGGCCTGGTCAGAACTGGACTGGAACTTAAACTGTCGTGGTTGACGCTAGTATTGAGTTGAACGGTGCTGGCCCGCCGGTTACTGTAAACGTATCTGCTGATAGAGGTAAGATGTGGTATGAGGTTGCGTCCGCTGCTTATCAGGATAAGGGGAGGGAAGCCCTTAGACAAATATCTGATCATCTTGGGCTTGAAGACTCTGAGGAGCTAGACAGGTCTTATACCTGGGATGACTTTGCTGGGTACCCGAAAGTAAAAGAAGAGGTTAGAAGAGATGTGGTTTGGCCGATGCGCAACCCTCAGCTTTTCGATGATATGGGGATGGAGAGTGATCATGTCATGTTGTATGGGCCTCCAGGCACAGGAAAAACTTTACTTGGACAGGTAATCGCAGATCAAACTGATGCAGAGTTCTACAGGGTTGAAATTGGCGAAATGATCGATAAATACGTTGGAGAATCTGAACAAAATGTGCACCAGCTTTTCCAGCAAGCACGTGAAAATGCACCTTCGATACTTTTCATCGATGAAATAGAGGCCTTTGGAAGAGATAGGGATGATCAAACTACTTCAACCGGTAAAAATGTTGTAGGAGCATTTCTTTCTGAATTAGATGGTCTTACAAGAAATAATCAAGTTACAGCTATAGGAGCTACTAATAAGATGGACAATCTTGATAGAGCATTCGTAAGGCCAGGAAGATTTGGAAGTCAATATGAGATTGCTGAGCCTGACAGAAATTCAAGAAGAGATATCTTCGATGTCCATTTAGCGGAGCCAGGTGAAAGCAGAGGAACTCCTGCAGTTGCAGAAATTGACTATAATGAGCTAGCTCGAAAAACCAATGGGTATGTGGGGGCAGATATAAGAGAACTGATTGAAGAGGCCTCTCAACAAAGTATTGCGGACTTGATGAGAGAAGAAGACATAAATCATATTGAACAGGTCAACTTCCGTAATTATGAAGACGCCCTAAGACTCACTACACAGGATTTAGTTGATCAGCTTCAAGAAGAAATATCGGATACTCGTGACATAGGCTTCCAATAGAAAAAACTTTACTGCAAAGAATTCTGTATGGAACGCTACAAATCTATAATACCTAATTTTAAGGCCTTTCGAGATGAGTGTCAGAAAGAGGCAGTTCAGGCAGTTAGAAAGAATTCCCTGAAAACTTGTGACGATTTTGAAGAAAAACTGAAAAAAGATTTTCCGGAGGCCTCAAAAAGCCCATGGAACAGAGATGTGTACAGGCTGCCAAGAAATGCATCTCCCGGTAAAAACATGCTTCACTGGAGAGGAGAGTACTACGTGCAGGAGGAATCTGCCTCATTACCGGTGGAAATACTGAATCCTCGACCTGGTGAGAAAGTTATGGATATGTGTGCTGCTCCAGGTGGAAAGGCGACACAGATAGCTGAAAAAATGGATAACGAGGGCCTGGTAGTTGCGAATGATGATTCTTCTAAGAGGCTGCAGAGTCTCCACGCCAATATCTACAGGACAGGATCTGCAATCATAGATGTAACTAATTACGATGGAAGGAGAGTACCGGGAACAGACAGTTTTGATCGTGTTCTAGTAGATGCTCCGTGCAGTGGAGAAGGAAACAATGCTAGAAGAAGCTTCAAGGCCTCCAGCAAGGAGGAAAGAGATCACTTGTCTGATCTACAGTTCCAGTTACTGGAAAAGGCCTCACAGCTAATCAAAGAAGAGGGCACAGTAGTCTACTCGACGTGTACTTTTGCACCGGAGGAGAATGAGGCTGTGATCAGAAGGGGTGTAGATGAACTGGGATTAGAGCTTCAGGATATCAATACAGATGCTCCACATCGCAGAGGCGTGGAAGAATTTGAAGGCACAGAGTACGGAGAGGAGATGTCTAAAACCGTAAGAGTGTATCCACATCACATGAATTCAGGAGGGATCTTCGTTGCCAGGCTCGGAAAATAGACAGATAGAAGTGGAAAAGGCCTACAAATTCTTCAGAGAAAGATTCGGCCTTGACGTGAAGCAGATGGAGGGGTTCAGGCTTGAAAGAATTTCAGGAGATTTCTGGCTTGTATCAGATACAGAACAGGAACTTGAAACTGAGACAAGAGGCCTCAGAGCATTAAGGGATACAGGAAAGTATCTTAAGCCAACTACCTACGTCCTCCAGCTATTCGACGATGAGCTTGAGAAAAACGTCGTGGAACTGGAAAAAGAAGAACTGAAAGCCATACTTGATGAGGAAGATATGATTGAAGTAGAGGCCTCCTCCAAAGGCTACGTCGCTATTAAATATGAAGGCAGAGTTATCGGCTGCGGATTATATATGGATGGAGTGGTTTCTTCAAGAGTTTCCAGAGGCCGTGCAGGAGAGCTTTCAAGTCTTCTCTAGTCACCTGCACTATCGATGATGGCTTCAATTATGTATATTCCTATGACGAGGCCTGTTAGTTGTGCAGCCAGCATTTCCTGACTTCCAGGCGCCTGTAGAAGAGATGCGTTGTATCCTGTGGCGCCAGCATCGCGCAGCAGCATGAAGTTGTAGACAAGTACTCCGATGGTAAGCAGATCGACTAGAGTAGATCCTTCAAGTAACTTCTTCAGCTTTCCTTTTGAACTTCTTCCACCAAGTGAAGAGCCTTTTCTTTCCTTCAATAATGCCATCAATAATCTTCAATTGAATCCGCTTAAATTAAACATTACCCTATACCGGGAGGCCTAGTTCCTGCAGTGGTAAAGGGTTTATAAGTTTTAACCACTGTTTCTTGGATACTGGCGACCAAAGCGAGGAGGCAACACCCGTACCCATTCCGAACACGGAAGTTAAGCTTCTCAGCGATCTGACCGGTACTGCCTTTCGGCGGGAAAATCAGGACGTTGCCAGACTACTTTTCTCTCATTTTCATTTATCTGAAGAATTTATTCTTGCCGAATACCATTGAAATTAAATCTTTAGGCCTCCGAACATATTTTTATGGGCCTGACTTCATGGATACTTTGGCGTGGAGAGAAACTGGGTACAAGGATTATCTCCAGATTTATCTGGCCGCCGTGCAGTGCCTCCACAGTCATACTTGACGGCGATAAAATACTTGCTATAGAGAAGGGAGACTATCTGATGCTTCCGGGTGGCCTTCTGGACAGAAACGAAAGCTTCGAACAGGCAGCAGAAAGAGAAGCAAAGGAGGAGACAGGCCTCGAAATAGAAGTCCTTGAAGAGATACACGAATACATCAAAGAGTTCGGAGGAGTGGAAAAAGTCTTCACAGCAACAGTAGAAGGCGGAAAACTCGAATCCTCATGGGAAGGCACACCAAAGTACATTCCGCTGGAAGAGGCCTACGACAGAAAGTGGCGCTGGAACAGAGACATCGAATCACTCATCAAAAAAGCCAAGGCCTAAATAAATTTTCACAGCACATCTCTAAAATTATGAACACCAGAAACATCGCAGCCAACTTCAAGATATTCACACTTCTAAGCGTACTGACAGGCCTATTCATAGCAGTAGGATTCGTGGTAGGAGGCCGAGCAGGAATGATTATAGGCCTCGCGTTCGCAGGCCTGATGAACTTTGCTTCTTACTGGTACTCCGATAAAATCGTCCTGAAGATGTACAGGGCAGAGGAGGCCTCACAGGAGGAGTATCCACAGCTTCACGAAATGCTGGAAAGACTCTCTGAAAAAGCCGAGATACCGAAGCCACGGCTCTACATCAACGACATGTCAACTCCGAACGCCTTTGCCACAGGCCGCAATCCAGAGAAAGGAGTAGTCTGCGTAACAGAAGGCCTCATGCAGTCCCTGAATCAAGAGGAGATAGAAGGAGTTATAGCACATGAACTGGCACATATCAAGAACAGAGATACGTTGATCAACTCTGTAGTAGCCACAGTTGCAGGAGCAGTCGGAATAATCGCTGAACTGGCTTTCTGGGGAGCCATGTTCGGAGGAAGAGAAGATCAAGGAGAACTCGCATCAGCACTCGTACTAATGGTGCTCACGCCTATAATAGCAACGCTTATCCGGATGGCTGTATCCAGAAGCATGGAGTTCCGCGCAGACTCAGAGGCAGTAAGGCTGACAGGTAAACCGGAAGGCCTATCCTCCGCACTTCGAACAATAAACCGTGAGGCCTCAAAGCCTTTGGACAGACACGCATCAAGATCACAGGAGGCAGGAGCCAATCTATTCATAGAAAATCCGTTCGCCAGCGACAACATCACCAAATACTTCTCAACACACCCGCCGCTGGATGAAAGAATCCAGAACATCGAATCCACAACACTATGAACCAGACAAATACAGAAAACAATAATGATGCACCTGTAGACCCTTTCAAGCCGGAGCTACTGCAGGAAACACAGGGATCGACCTACGGACAGGATGATCTACAGGAAGAACTTGAGATCTCTACAGAGCAAGCTGAAGAAGCTTCAGGCCTCGATTTCGATGTATTTGACAGCAAAGAACTTGTGGATTTGCCTCCAGGTGTCTGGGCAGCAACTTTAAACGATACTTACAGGCATCCATTGACTGGAGAAGTATACGATAATACAAGGCTTCTGGCTGACCCGGAGATACTTGAAAGGCCTGAAGAGGAAAGAAATCACGCATTAATACATGAAGGAGTACACGGCCACTACTTCAGCGGAGAACAGGAAAGGCCTGTACAGGAGGCCGGCATCTACGGTGAAGACGCAAAGAAACTGTACAGCTTCCTCAATTCCGGCGATGAAGAGCTTGTTGAAGGAGCTACAGAGTTCCTGACACATATGCTTGATCCTGAAAGCGAGAAAGTCGGAAAAATGTTCTATCCAAGGCAGCTGGAAGCGGTCGAACAGGAGCTAGACGCGGATACTGAACTTGTGGAGGACATCAGAGGCCTCAAGCATGAGCTACTGGATCATTATACAGAAGTCTACGACGTGGAAGTCGATAGTGGCGTTTACAGGGAGCAGGGAGAGTTCGCAGGCCTTGAATACGATATAACGATTATGGCAGATGGAGCAGAGGCCTACGGAGAAGAAGTTGTGAATGAGTATCTCGGAGAGATCGCGAACTATATGAAAGACGGTGTCTATGGACTTGAGGAGGGAGGCCTTGCTGAGGATAATTCGATTAACTGGAGTGGATGGGATGAGAAGCTGGAGTACACTGAAGGAATGTAAATTTTTTCTACAGTTCTGTGTGTTCTCCTATCAGTGCGTCATTGAGGTCCACTTCCTCGATCTTTGAATGTCTGTCAAGTATGGAGTTTCTTACTTCGGAGTTCTTGATTTTGGAGTTCGGGAATACGATAGTGTTCTCCAGTTTGGAGTTTTCTACTTGGGCTCCTTCCATGACTACTGTGTTTTCATCTATCTCCGAGTTCTCTACTGTCCCGTTCACTATTTTCTGGTCTGTGATGCTGGCTGTTGCCTTCAGGTATCCCTGTGGTGTTCCCACGTCGAACCATTCTCCTTCAAAGCTGTAGGCGTACATCTCCTGTTTCTCGTGCGCCCACTCGATCAAACGTCCTGGCTCATCAAGATACTGATCCTCAGGTATATTGGTTCCTGAGAAATGTCTCTCGTATTTCTCGAATAAGTCAAGATCGTTCTCCGGGAAGAAGTACCATGCGATAGAGGCCAGTGTCGAAGGCGGCACCTCAGGCTTCTCCTTGAAGCCAACAATTCTGTCATCGTCAACGTCTACTATCCCGAATTCAGAGGCCATCTCCTCACTCTCGACGTCGTAAACAACGTTGGCCGGAGCCTCTTTCTCACGACAGAACTCGATGAAATCAGAACCATCAAAGCTCTGATAATTATCCCCGCCAACGATCACAAGGTCGTCCTCTAATTCCTCACCCTCGATCAAGTTGATGATGGCGCCGATAGTACCTGGCTTATCATGCTCATTATCCTGATCCTCAGAGACCACAGTCACGTCCTCAAAGCCGGAGGCCCTGATATACTCCTTGAAATCCGCTGCGAACTTTTCATTCGTGGCTATCACTATTTCATCGACTTCATCCTCTATCTCCTCGATTATGTATTCGATTATCGGTTTCTCACCGAGCGGAAGAAGAGGCTTCGCACGGTGCTTCGTAACAGGCCACAGACGTGTGGCATGACCGCCAGCTAGAATTATCGCTTTCATACCAGATAATACATTGTAATACATCACCACTTTAAAACACTACGGGTAATCACTTCAGTTCCACAGCAGATAAATGAATTCAGGCCTGACAAAATAGTTTATGGGAGTGATCCTCCACGTCGACATGGATGCTTTCTACGCATCAGTAGAGGCCCAGAGAAGAGGCCTGGAAGGAGAGCCACTTGTAGTCGGAGTATACTCAGGCAGAACAGAGGACTCAGGAGCAGTCTCCACATGTAGCTACGAGGCCCGTGAAATAGGGATACACGCAGCGATGCCTATCAAGACAGCCAAAAAGAAGGCGGACAACTCAGACAAAGAAGTCAGCTTCGTTCCTATGGACAAAGAATACTACGACAGCTTCTCCGATAGAATACAAGAGGAGATACTTCAGGAACGCGCTGAAAAAATAGAGAAGGCCTCAATAGACGAATTCTACATCGAACTGAAAACAGAAAACTACAAACAGGCAGAAAACGTAGCGAAGGAAATACAGGCCTCCATAAAAGAAGAATTCGAGGTCACTTGCTCCATAGGAGTAGGGCCGAACAAACTTGTAGCCAAGATCGCCTCAGATAGAGATAAGCCAGAAGGCCTCACAAAAGTGAAGCCCGAAGAAGTACAGGAATTCATGTACGGTCTTGAGATCAGCGATATACACGGCATAGGCGACAGAACAGAGGAAAAACTCAGTGAACGGGGAATCGAATCTGTACAGGAGTTAGCGGAGGCCGATCCTGCTCTGCTTGTGAGAGAATTCGGCGAGAAACAGGGATTGAAGCTTAGAGAGAAAGCCAGAGGCGAAGACGATTCAGAGGTAGAGGAGTCACAGCAGAAACAGGTAACACGCATCACAACGCTGGAAGAGAACTCCCGCAACTCCAGTAAGATAAAACAGGTTTTCCCCGAACTCGCATCAGACATAATCGAAAAACTCGAAGAAGAAAACATGGACTACGGCTCAGTCCAGCTCATCGTCATCGACACAGAAATACAGATGCACACACGCTCCACATCCCTCAAAACCAGAGTAAGAAACAACGAAACACTCAAAGAAAAAGGGGAAAAACTACTTGAAGAATTCCTTGAGGCCTCAAACTCCACAATACGCCGCGTAGGCCTCAGAGCATCAGATCTCAAGAAAAGAAAAGGCCAGAAATCAATGGAACAGTTCTTCTAGAAC
>JALDAN010000032.1 GCA_022729355.1 Candidatus Nanohalarchaeota archaeon
ACCTGTTCATCTTCTTCAAGGCTCTGTACAGTTTCTGCTACCAGTCTGCAACCGAGAGAATGGCCCTGTAGTCTTATATCTGTATCAGGTAATTCCTCCGAATAGTCAGATACAAATTCAGCTAACCTTTCAGCACTTCTATCCGCAATTCTTTAGCATTCCACCATGAGTAATCAGAACCCCATGTCAATCCTATGACCGGTTCCTCATAGCCAGCATGTTCATAAACCTCTCTCATCGAATCCAATCTTTCAGACCCTTTCTCCTCAGAATTCCTCCAGCCATGCACATGAATCATAAGCTCATCTGAGGAAACCGGAATATCTCCAACCACATCATACCTCTTGTCAGAATCATACTCTACCACACTTCCCCAACTGGTTCCGAAACAGTCACTTGTATCAATTCTGGCAAAACCCTCCTCAGAAACATCCTGGAAATCAAGCCCCTGAGCTGCTACCTCCGCAGGAACAACACCAGGATTATCGGACTTAATCAAGTTATCCGGCCAAACAGAGGTATCAGAACTCATATCAACAATTAAACAAACCAGATTTAAATTGTTATCGGTTAGTAGTAACTAAACCGGAAGTGACTTTCTCCTGAAATTAAAAGATTTTACAGATAGTAAATACTAACAGAGATGGCCAAGGAATACTACGAACTTCTCGGAGTATCGGAAGACGCTTCTCAGGATGAAATCAAGAAGGCCTACAGAAAAAAGGCGAAAAAGTATCATCCTGACAGTAATTCTGAAACTGCTGACGAGGAGAAGTTCAAGAAGATAAACAAGGCCTACGATGTCCTATCAGACGAGGATAAACGGAAGAAATACGACAGATTCGGCAAGGAAGGCGTAGAAGGACATGCCGGCAGAGGGCAGAGGAGAGCAGCATCTAATTTCCAGGATATATTCGAGGAAATATTCGGTGGAGGCTCAAGAAGGAGAAAAAGCCGTGGAAAAGACCTGAAAATAACAACTACAGTATCTCTGGAAGAGGCCTATAAAGGAGTAGAGAAGACTGTCAAAGTTTCAAGAAATACGAAGTGTGATGCGTGTAGTGGTTCCGGAGCAGAGAACGGCAATACAACTACATGTTCAAAATGTAATGGCCAGGGACGTATTCGTACTATTGAAAGATCGGTTTTTGGAAGAAAACAGGTAGTCAAAGAATGCCCAGAGTGCAATGGAACAGGACAGATCCCGGAAGAGGCCTGTAAAGAGTGCAGCGGCGATGGCATCAAAGAAGAGGAAGATAAAATCAGTTTTGAAGTCCCTGCCGGAATTCAGGACGGCCAGAGATTACGTCTCGAAGGAAAAGGCCATGAGAATCGTAAAGGAAGAAGCGGAGATCTATACGTCTTCGTAACTGTTGAAGAGCACGAGTCTCTAGAAAGAAGAGGCAGTGATCTATACACCGCGAAGAAGATAGGTGTAGGAGATGCAGCACTCGGATGCGAAATTAAGGTTCAGCATCCAGAGGGAGAGATAGAAGTCGATGTACCTTCAGGTACGCAGCCAGGACAAGTTCTAAGAGTCTCCGGAAAGGGTATGCCAGAACGTTTCGGAAACGGAGATTTATACATCAAAGTGGACGTGGACATACCAGAAGAAATATCTGAAAAAGAAAGAGAAGTATTTGAAGGCCTCCGAAGAAAGCCGGAGAGCTCTAAGTCGTTCTTTGAATCAGTTAAAGACTTCATCAATTGATTAGCCAGGACTTTTAAGCATCACCTCAACTTGGCCACAGTTCTTCAAAATTTCTTACTATTCGAGTATAACAACATAGTTTAATAAAACTTGTTGTATAGTTAATAATTATGGAGTTTCAATATCAAGGAACCGATAATACGTCAGACATTTCGAGAAATCTTGTTGAATGTGGAACCTGTGGTCTTCACACACGAGGCGGAGAAAACCCTACTATTTATACAGGACATCCAGGAGCATCCTCACTTGATGAAGTGCCCGTATACAAAGCTAGCGGAGTTGATGAGCTCTATGCGGAGGCCTCGGGAAACTTGGAGGCCTTAAAGGCAGAGCATCCTGACGGAGATTATATTGTAGGTATTGTAGATCCTGAAGGTGATTCTTTGATCGGTGCAACAGTAAGATTAAGAGCGGAGGATGGCTGGGATGAAGTCGAGGCGACTTTAGATGTGGAAAGAGAGTTTCAAACCCCGCACACAAACTTTTAGTCTCAGATAAAGGGAAAATGTCAACTGCTTTTGATCCTGATGCGTTTGAAACAGCAGATGACGGAGAAGATGAGGTATGGGAGCCCTCAGTAACCATTGAGTCAGATGATTTTGATAGTTACCTGTGTTTTGATCACAGTCCTCCCAACTTTCATAGCCCGTTTCCGGATATAGAGTTAGGTGAAGAGTACGAATACCGGATTGAGGTAGATGAAACCGTTGAGGATCTTGAAGTTAAGGAAGCCTCAGGAAACGATATTCTGGATGTAGAAGTAGAAGAACTGGGCGAAGAAGCATATCAGGTTTATTTAGAAGCAAAGAACGAAGGAGAAACAGGCCTCGAACATATTATTTCAGATAGAGAAGAGACTATCAGTTCAGATTATGAAAGCGATTCTTTCTCAGTATATGCTGTAGAAACAGGTTCTGAAGACGAGTACGAGGAAGAGGATCACAGCCACGATCATACACACGAACACAATCACGATCACATGGGCGAAGAAACAGAGTACCCAGAGGAGGATGATACATCCGAAGAACCAGATACAGATCTCGATGATGTTGATGAAGCACTTGAAGGAGAAAGCGAGGACATGGAGACAGTTGAGAGCGATTTAGAGGATGAGGGATATGACACCGAAGAAAGTTACAATACTGCAGAGGGAGCTGGAGCAGGCGGAGCCTTTGGTGCTATAGGAGCAGCAGTTTATGCTCTTGCTTTATTATAACTCCGCTAAACAATAACACATCTTTAATAATTAACCGATGTAAAGTTATGATTATGGAAGCCGACGTCAAAAAATCAGATTCTACAGGAACAGTATCTCCTGAGAGCCCGGAGATACCCAGCCTTGGAGAAGTAGGGGAGGCCTTGGAAACAGATGAAGAAGGAGTAGAAGAAAGTGTTGCAACTGAAGAACTTATAGAAGAGCTTCTGAAGTCGATAGAGCAGGAAGAAGTGGATCTAGATGAGGCAGAGATAAAGAGCTCAGATTCAGACGAGGATGACGAAGAAGGAAGTATTCTGGATGCACTTCTGGAAGATGAGTCGAGAGAGATTCTGGAGGCCTTTGAGGATGATCCTGATCAGTTGATGGAGGCTGTGGCCTATGGCCTTTCTGAAAGCCTTGCAGATCAGGGATACGAAATAAGTACTGAACAGACGTACGAGCTTGTAAGTAATATAGTTGAAGGATACGAGGAGGAAACTATAGGAGAGGCCTCATACGAGGCACTTGCAGATACATTAAGCGAGTTTTCAGAGTATGATGCCCTCGATTCTGAAGGAGAGCTGGCAGGAGCATTGATTAGTGAAGGAGAGAGCAATTATAGCGGAGGCGAACAGTTAGGAGTAGATTTTGATGGAGAAGTCGGATACGATGGCTCAGATATGGAAAGCGCGTATGCAGATGAATTAACTCAAATGAGTGAAGGTCAGAAAGGAGAACTAGATCTGGGCGTCTCATCTAACATGAGGCATGAAAGAGAGCAGGACAACAATGATTCATTCACCTCATTCGATCTTGAAGATACTTTGGACGGATTTGACATGGATGAAGCGATCTCAGATTATGGGACTGAGAACATTGAGGAGGATGATTACTTCCATGCTTGCGGGAACTGTGGAGGCATCCACGAAGTTGACGAGGAGATGAGCCATAACACCGGAGGCCCATTGATATCAGGAGCAGAGATACAGGCCTACATGGAAGGCTAAAGAACTATTTTGCAATTTTCTCACTCAGAAGCGATACTGCAAACATACCTACCATAATCATTACAATAACCCCGCTAGGCGGCAGATCAAGACTGTAAGCAGCAGTTACACCAGTTAAAACAGATAAAACGCTTACAGCTGAAGAATAAATCAAGGCCTCTTTGAATGACTCTGCGAACTGTAAAGACGTGAGAGCCGGAATCACGATTAAGGCAGTTACAAGAAGCACTCCTACCGCTCTTATCGACACTACTACAGCCATGGCTGTCAAAACTATGAAAACATAATGCGCAAAACGATTCATTCTTCCTTCAAGCTGTGCAAGCTCCTTATTGAAACTGTCAAGCACCAGTTGATCATAAAAAACATATACAGAAACCATCGTAAGACCGAAGACTCCTGATATTATCCATAGATCCAGCGTCCCAAGAGTAAGAATGCTCCCGAAAAGATAGGAGAACAGATCAACAGTAAAACCGCCTGTGTATCCTATCATAACTACAGCCAATCCCATACCTGTGGAAAGTATCAATGCTATAGCTGAATCTCCGTAGGCCTTTGCTCTCTCCATCAATTCATGGATTCCTATAGATCCTATAGTTGCGACGACTAGAGCTGCTATAAGAGGATTTGTGCCTGTCATGAGGCCTGCTGCTACTCCTGCAAACGAGGCGTGGGCCAGTCCGTCTCCAATCAGTGAAAGCTGTCTGAGCACCAGAAAAACTCCGAGGACTGATGTGATTACTGCTATCATTATTCCTGCGATGTATGCGTTCTGCATAAACTGGAGGCCTAGTATATCCATCATACTATCAGTGGCTGTGTTCGTGAAGATGTTTGAAGGCCTTGAATTCATCTCCATATGCTGTTTCCATGAGTTCCGGGAGCTCGTCAGTTGTTCCCGTGCAACAGATCTCTCTATTGATCAAGGCTACTTTATTGGTTTTATCAGATACTACTCCAACGTCGTGCGAGACAAAGAGCACTGTGAGTTCTTCTTCAGTGTTGAGTCGCTCAAGTAGGTTGTAGAATTTCTCCTGCGCCTGTATATCGACTCCTACAGATGGCTCATCAAGTATAAGTATCTCTGGATCTTTCATCAGTGCGAATGCCGCCATTATTCTCTGCTGCTGGCCTCCTGACAGCTCCACAAATTTCCTGTCGAGCAGATTATCTACTTCAAGTTCCTCCAGTAAATCATAATCTATTTCCTGAGTAGCTGATATATTCAATAATTCTTCTACAGTTGCAGGGAAATGAGGATCTCTCTCATATTTCTGTGGGACGTAACCGATCAGGCCGTTGTATCCCGAGGCCTTCCCATCGACTTCAACTGCTCCTTCATCAGGAGATTCAAGGCCTGCGATTATCTTCATTAGAGTAGTCTTGCCTGAGCCGTTTGGCCCTACAATCCCTATGAAGTCGCCTTTCTCTATCTCCAGATCTATATCTGTAAGTACAGGCTCGTCAGAATATGAAAAACAGAGGTCGGAAACCTTGATCAGCGGCATTGTAGAGCTGTCTCAAGATTATCCAGGTTTTCCCTCATCAAATCGATGTAAGGCTCTTCCTTCGCCCCTTCAATCGAATTCAGAACCATTACTTCCGCATCTACACCTTCAGCGATTGTGTCTGCTACTGAGGAATCCACCATCGAATCGTAGAAGATGTGCTCGATTCCGTGTTCAGAGGCCTGTTCCTGAAGATTCTCAAGCTCCTGTGCAGTAGGCTCTGTCAGATGGCCAAGGCCTGTTATCTGCACCTGTGAAAATCCATAATCCTCTCCAAGATAACTGAAGGCGGCGTGAGTAACCAGAATACTATCCAGCTCACAGCCCTGTAGGCCTTCCTGGAAATCAGAGTCAAGACTTTGAACTTCTGATCTGAAGTCTTCAAGATTAGAGCTGTAGGCCTCTGAATTCTCAGGATCTTCGTTCTGCAGTGCCTGTGATACTTCCTCGGCGATTACTTCAGCGTTTGCCGGTGAAAGCCAGTAGTGAGGATCATAAGGCCCGTGATCATGTCCTTCATGATGATCCTCTCCGTGATGTTCTTCCTCATGGTGTTCCTCTTCATGGTGTTCTTCTCCATGAGTTTCATTTCCATGATGCTCTTCTTCATGATGTTCTTCTCCGTGTGAGTCATCGATCTCTATAAGTTCGATTGATTCTGCAGGCCTGACGATTTCAACACTCTCATCAACTGATTCTACAAGATTTTTCTCCCATTCCTCGAACTCTGCTCCTGTTACAACGAAAATATCTGCATCATTTAGTCGCTGTATATCCTGTGGGCTTGGCTCAAAGCTGTGTGGATCAGTTCCTGGAGGAACGAGTGAAGATACAGAGGTCTCCTCGCCAGCCACCTCCTCTGATAAAGTATACAGAGGATAGAAAGTTGCGACCACATCAGTTCCCTCATCCTGCGGCTCAAGGCCTGTGTCTGCCAGCTGTGAAAAAGCTATTGCTCCTGTTAAGAATAGTATTCCTGCGCCGATTATCAAATGTTTCTGCTGAAATTCGAAATCAAAATTCATAATACTACATCAATAGTTAACAAATATTTTAAATGGGTGCAGAATACTTAAGATTTTAATAACAATTATTAACCATGACTGTTGTCAGTATATCTTTGAATGAGACGCTCCTTGAGAAGCTGGAGGAAATCGAGGAAGAACAGGGCTTTTCAGGGAGAAGCGAAGTAATGAGAACCGCCATACGAAACTTTATAGATGACAGGAAGGAGCTGGATGAACTGGAGGGAGAGGCCTCAGCAGTAATGACTGTGAACTATGAGCACGATACAGGCCTCGATACTCACAGGTTTCAGGACTTGATTAAGTCACAGCTCCACAGCCACGACATGGAAGGAGACTGCCTACAGGTCTTCATCTTGGAAGGTTCCTTGGAGGATATTGTGGATATGAAGCAGAGCCTTGAAGCTGAGAGAAACGTTACAGACGTGGATATCTCAGTATAAAAATTAAAGGCCTTCCATACTAACAGGTTAATTATGAAGCTAGCTCATACGATGCTCCGGACAGGATCACCGGAAGATATGATCGATTTCTACAGAAAGGCCTTCGGCTTTGAACTCAGGGAGAAAAAGGAGATGGATACCTTTACTCTTTACTTCCTCAGAGCTGAAGATCAAACCGCAGAGATCGAACTGACTTACAATCACGGCGAAGACGGAGAATACGAGAAAGGTGAAGGATTCGGCCATATCGCCATCCACACAGACGAAGATCAGAAACTGGAAGAGGCCTACAGGAAAGCCGTCGAGGCAGGAGGAGAAGATTACAGGCCTCCAGAAGAATGTCCGGGGAATTACGCATTCGTGAAAGACCCGGAAGGATATGAAGTTGAAATTCTGGCCAGAAGCAACTAAAAACAGAAAGGCCTATTCCTTGAGTTTCTTCTTTTTTTATCTTTACTATAATTGGCGGAATGGACCCAACATACTTCAAATAGGAGAACCGATAATTAATTACGTGTAGCGCTGCATGAATAGAAAGAGACTGATAACATACTCCGCAGGCCTCCTGCTTTTATCACTTTTACTGTTTTCAACAGCAGGTTTAGCGCTTACAGGTGAGGAGCTATGTGATGAAGGAGGTACAGAGGATACCTGTTTCGTTAACAGCGATAAGACGCTTGAAGACGGAGATGAACTGGAAGGGGAGAACCTTGTGCTAGATGCTACGCTGACTTCTTCTGGGACGTACGAACTAAACTTTTCAGGTACTGTAACCTTTGAATCAGATGCAGTCCTTGACGGTGGAGGCGACATACTTGCAGAGGAATTTGAAGGATTCAATAATCTGGATATAGAACCAGGAACACCTGGAAACTTCTACCTCTGTGAACGGACCGAGAGCACAACATGTGAGGCCTCATCCGGAGAAGTAGCTCTTGATACAAGCTACAATATTAGTGAAGACCGATTCGTATACAGAACGATAGAAGACGACTGGACACGAGGATACCTGAACTGGACAGACAACGTATCCCAGACAGTTGAACTCGACGAAGAATTCGACGCCGTAGAAGTAGACTACAGAGCATCAGGCCTCGTAGAAGAAACAGAATTCGAAATAAAAGAAGACGGAGGCCTACTCAACGAAGTTGACTCAGAAATAAATTTGACTTTTGAGACAATAGACGACTTCAGCGAAGGAGAAGGAGAAAACGTCACATTCGAGGACTCCGTACAATTAGAGGCCTCTTCAACTAGCAGTTCAAAAGTAGATGCAGATAGAACTGTTGACGGAGAAGCAGTAACAGTTAAGAATAGTGTTGAACCTTCCGAAGATATTTGGATAGAAGGTGTTCAGCTGTATAAGGAATCAGAAGGATCTATAGATTATATATTTTTCGATTCGGACCTTAATAGAATCTTTGACGGGAGTTATGATCACGAAGGAAATGATTTTGAACAGGAAGCTATAGAGCCAATTCTATTGGAAGGCGGCAAGGAATATGAAATGAGGGTAGATTATGACAACGATGAGCCTTATAGATCAGATGAATCGGGAACCATAGAAGATAATGGCATTACTTGGAAAGATAATCAAGCCGGCGGAGATGTCTGGACCATGGGTCTTACCATAATTGATGATTATAAGGAGGATGGAGTATTTTTCTCTAAGCCAATAGGTACTGATGAAGAGGTTGAATGGACAGAGTCTATAAGTGAAAAAAGCATACCTACAGACACCGAAATCGAAATATTATATGGAGAAAATTCTACATCAGAAGAATGGACATATTACAGCAATATAGCCGAAATGCCAGACTCACAGTTTTTAAGAACTAAGATAGAACTGAATACTTCAGATACAACTTTTACGCCTTCTGTATCTGAAGTAGAATTAGGCTATAATCCGCCAGGAGATTCTGGACTAATAGAATTCAGCAGAGTATTAGATGGAAGCCATAGCTTTGAATTGGGAGAGACTAATAGGCCTGAAGTGGAGAACGCTCAGCAAAGCGATGAACTGATTCCTGCCAGTGAAAGCAATCAGCTTTCAGCTGAAGGCCAGGACGAGTTCTCGGGCCTGAGTCAGGCAGTACTGGCGACGAATGAGACAGGAGAACTGCAGAACAACACTGTATATACTGAGGCCTATCCCAATGTTTTCGGGCAGCAAACTCCTTCTTTCGAGTGGAGTAACAGCAGTTTTGATGGAGTATTCGATGAGATTGAGTGGGAGATCTGGTTCCGTGATGCTGCCGGGAACTGGGATTCGACAGAAACAGAAAGCTTTGAAGTGGATGGCAGTCCTCCAGATATTGAAATCTTGGACTTTGAAGAGATAGTGGACATAGAAGTTGGCTCTACTGACGTAATGATCAGTGCATCAGACGATGAAACAGGAGTAGCATCCGTAACACTAGAGGAAAACTCCACAGGAAATATGGATAACACTTCTGTGCCTGAAACAAGTACAAATTTATATGAGACAGATATTGAGGCCTCAGAGCCATCTGAAGTACATTTCACGGTTTATGCAGAGGATGAGAGTGGAAACGTTGACTCTGAAAACGGTGTAGTATCCTTCCAGGATATAGAGATACAGTCGGATGTAAGCGATCCAGCAGTGAATACGAGTGAGGCCTTTGAAGTATTTGGAGATGTGGAGCTTCTTCCTTACAATGATGCAGTTAGTTCTGAGATAGAGATCTGGGCCTCGGCTGTCGACTGGTTCGAGCTTGGCACCGTCAGTCCTGATGACGGAGACTTCAGCCTAGAAACCGATATAGAAACTGCTGGAAGCTACGATATACTGATCAATACGACGAATGAAGATGATATAAGCGGAGAATCCAGTGAGTCAATAGATGTCAACCTTGAGATAGAGGCCTCCGATACAGTATTTGAGGATACTGATAATTCACACATCGATGTTGAAGCCGAGGATAAAGATCTGAATCTCTCCGCACGGATTCAGGAGCCTGTAGATGATTCAGTTGATACTGTAGAGGCGGAAGTGGAAGGGCCTGAAGGAGGTACAGAAAACTTTGAACTGGCAGAAAACGAAGACAGAACATGGTTCACAGTTGAAGACGTGCCTGAAGAGTTCTCAGACAACATGGGAGAATACACTGTCGCCTTCACTGCCACATCCACAGGAGGCCTCTCAAGCAACGTTGTTGAAGATGAATTCTTTGTCGAAAACGTGACAGTAGACTCTGTAATCGAAGATGAAAACATCAGTGTAGAAGAGGAAACAGAGATATCCGGAAACGTCGTATTGAGGCCTTTCGATGAAGATATAGGCGGCGAGGATCTTGAGGCCTCCCTCGACGGTAGTACGATCGGTAGTTTCCCTGTAAGTGAGGGAGAGTACACTGGAGATATCGGATTCGATGAGCCGGGCAACAAGACTGTAGGCCTCGAGTATGTGGATGAGAACGGTATTCAGGGAATAAATACTACTGATCTTCAGGTGTTTAATCTGACAGCTGTTATAGATGATTTTGAAGTAATTGACGGGACAGGTCAGGGCGACAATCAGGTTTACAGAGGAGGAGAAGTTGAGTTCACTGATAATCTTAGTGCTGATGAAAGAAATCCTCTGCCTGTGTTTGATACATCTCTGAATTATGAGGAGCCGGATAGATGGAGCCGGGAAGTATACGATTCAAGTATCGGAACTCTGGAGCCAGGCGACTGGAGTGAGAACAGTCCTGTGCTTGGAGTAGAAGAGGATGCGGAACTCGGGCCTGTGGATATTAACATAAGTACGGACACGCAGGAGGATATCTTCTCAGGAGATAGTCAGGAGATAGAGGTCTGGACACAGTCAGAGTCAGAGTACCTCAACATGGATTAC
>JALDAN010000008.1 GCA_022729355.1 Candidatus Nanohalarchaeota archaeon
ATCTCTCCAAGATATTCACAAGACTGTTGAAATATCCTCCAGAAATATTCCGGACATCATTTGTTCTAGTGTACGCAGCTACTTCCTGAGCTGCCTGTGGAACCTGATCAGTCTGCATACTTTCAACTATCTGCATCAAACGCACAACCCACAGAATCGAAACCGGATAATCACTGGAGTTACCATCCAGTATATCAAGAACTATACTCTTCACATTCGGATTCATCTGAGAATCCCTCAAGGCCTGTAAGAAAATACTCCAGTTATCACCCGAATAACCTGAACCAGGGCCTGAACCTCCAGAACCCGAACCCTGATTCCCCAAATCTACATTAATCTCCGGCTCAAAATTAATCTGAGGATTGAAAATACCCTGAGGAAGGCCTCCACCGCCTCCTCTTGGTCCCTGTCCTGTGGGGCCTCCTCCCGAACCACCAAGAGTGAAGGCCTCTGTATACTCATCTGTGAGATTGTTTTTATCTTTCGCTACTGCTGTTATCAAATAATTACCAGGCGGGAGGCCTTCTGCCTCGAACACACATGTTTCATCGTCTTCACTGTTTCCTCCGACTGTTTCTCCGTTAGAGGATAGCTGAATTACAGTTTTTACAACAGATGCTGTACCAGGTGAGGACTCGGCCTCGATACGGACATGTCCTTGTTGCTCATCGATTATACTGTACTCTGCTCTGACTGTTGGGCCTTGTTCATCTTCAGGAGTCGGCTCTGAGGCCCTAAATCCTGTTACATCCGATTTTTCTGCGACATCCGTCAGTATAGAGGCCTTAAGCACGTTTCTTCCTTGTTGTACTGTTGAAGGCTGGGATATGAAGTAGTTTTCCTGTTCATTATGTTCTCTGACTCCGACTTCCTCTCCGTTTATCTCAGCTTTCAGATCCTGTACATTTCCTGTACCTGGATCAAATGAGGCCTTCAGCCAGAACTCTTCTCCGACGTCCTGTGATCCCTTACTATGGACGTGTATAGTTGGAGGCCTATCCGGATCCGAAGTTCCACCAGTATCATCTCCGCCGCCGGTAGTTCCTGTTGGCCCGGTATCGCCACCGCTCCGTGATCCCATCTTATCATTCCAGAGGTATGCGAGGATCAGTAAGGCCATTAGAAGTATGTAGAACCAGAGATCCTCAGGTAAGGCCTCCTGCATGAACTAAAGTTTTGTTTTAAAGCTAATTATAAGTTAACGTTGGGAAAGGCCTCTGAGAGCAGAATCAAGAGGCATTTTCAAGATTGAAACTGCTATCTCCTGATGTGATATTGATAGTTGGGGCAAAGTTGATCTGTGGATTGTAGATCCATGGAGTTTGCTCTCCCTCTACTTCTTCATCGTTTTCAAGTATATCCTCGTTCAGCTCTCCTTCAGTTACCTCTACATCAGAGAACTTAGAGGCCTGTGTCCCGAAATTGTAGTTTGACCACGTGGAGAAGTTGTCTCCTACTACTTGTGTTCCAAAGTTATAGTTTGACCACGTGGAGAACCCTCTTCTGCCCGTAGTACCAGGATTTTCTGATGGATCTATCTGTCCGAAGCCGTTAGGCCATGAGAAATCTGTGTCAATATCTGAGGTTTGATCCATGAGGCTGTTTATAGCATCCATTGCGCTGTCTCTTTCGTTCTGTGTCTCTCTGAAAAGGCCTTCGTATATTGCTCCTGTGGCCTCTGCTTTTCTGCGCTGCTCATCTACTTCTGAAATTACGTCTCCTATTCCTTCTGCGAATCTGTCGTAGCTTCTGCCCATTCCTGCCTTGTGATCAATGAAATCTTCAAAACCGAAGTCCTCCGCATCTGCGATGTAGCGTGCTACATCTTCAAGACTTTCATCAGCTTCACCGGATACGATATCCTCGACGTACAGAGCTGCACCTAAGGCCTCTTCATCCACTGCAGAGACATCATCCGCATAGGCCTCTGCACGGGCCTCAAGATCCTCGTAGCTCAACGCTTCTTCATTAGGCATATTTGTATCACCTGAAATGCCTCAAAAAGAGGCCTTTATTCACTTTATAGTGACAACAAGTTAAAAGTGTTTTGGTTGTATCGTTTGATTTTTAGCGTGAAGAATAAGGAAATGGAAAATGTTGAGGGTTTTTTTACAAGTCCTCAAGCTTGCCTTCTAGGTCGCTGAATGTGTCAGCTGCTTCCTGCTCCTGCTGTTCAGCGTCCTGAAGATCTGCTGCCTGGTCAAGCCAGTCAGAATCCCTTTGAAGCCCTGAGACTGCGTCCATGATTCCTCCTATTGCATCATGAGCTTGATCTCTGTCGTTCTGGACTTCTCTGGCAAGGCCTTCAAAGATTGCTCCTTTGGCCTCTACTTCCTGAGTCAGATTGTTTGCTGTTGAGACAACGTCGTTTACTCCGTCAACGAACTGGTCGTAATCTCTTCCTCCAAGATTTGCCTTGTATTCGACCATTGCTCCGAAGTTGAACTCATCCTGTCCGGCAATGTATCCTGCAACATCGTCCAGAGTCGTATCGTCTCTTTCTCCTGATACGACTTCTTCGACGTAGAGAGCTGTTCCAAGAGCTTCTATCTCATCCTGTTCCAGTTCTCCGTACTCATCTTCGTTTTCGTAATGTTCCAGAGATCCTGCGTGTCTGACTTCTTCTCCGCTGAACTCGAAATCTGCTGTGTCTTCTGTCATATTGTTTTCACCTCCTTGAGTGCTTGATCTTGATTTTGATCTTTTACTCCTATAAATGAAATCATCTGATTCCTCGCCTGTGAAAAACTCTATAAACTCCTGTGAAAGATCCTCGATTCTATCATCAGAGGCTTGTTCTGCTTCACTGCGTGAACCGAAACCCTCTACCTCATAACGAAGTGAGTCGCCGATATCCAGTCTTGCTGTATTCTTATCAGTTACCACGGCGACTTCAGGCGTGTCAGAGGCCTCCGTAACGTATACATCGAATCTGTTGAAGTCGAACATGTTGTTCTCTTCTAGGGCCGCTACCTGCCAATCATCCCAGACAGAGTTTATCTCTAGGCCTTCCTCTCCATCCCTGAGGAACCCTATGTCTTTGTATGACTCTATTTTCTCCTCCGGCATATCCCCTTTAGATACGATTTCCCCTTCAAGAGTATCCTGGAAGGCATCGTATCTTGAGGCCTCTCCATAGTCATCTATCTGTGAGAGAGAGGCTCCTTCGTAGCTATCCGGATGGCCGAAAGCATCTGTCAGGGCCTCCTGCTGAACAGGTGTTAAATCTTCAAATCGGTTCATGTAATCTACTTAGACACCAAAAACTTTTATTTATTACCTTGCAGTAAAAAAAGGATTTAGTCGAACTTGTCCAGTCTCTCCAGCGTCTCAAGTATGCCCCATGCGTAGATGACTGCCTCCCATGCCCTGATGAAGTCCTGTTCTTCAAGGAAGTGATAAGTATCATCCCTGTAGGCCTCAACGTTCTCCATCTGCTCCACAGAGCTATCTTTCTCCTCTATACGATCCTCTAGCTTCTGAAGCCATTTCTCAGTCTCCTCTTTCAGATTTCTCTGCGTCTCATCAAGCTCAGTCATAAAAATCCAGATTCTCCTCTTCCTTGTGTGATTTATCGCCTACAAGGATTATACAGTGTGGCGTCGGACCTTCAGCTTCGATCTCCCCTAGCTCCCCGTGCACGATTTTCTGGCCTTCAAGATTTGCTCTTTCAAGTATAACGGCTTCACGGCCTTTAAGCCCCTCATCCATCTCGATAAGCTTCTCTGAGGCCTCCCCTGCATCATAGTCTATATCCAGAAGTACAAGTGTGTGAAGGCCTATAGAGTCATTTCCTTCGATATGTCCAATTATAGACTCCGGGGAGGCGTTCTCCGGAAGCGTCACTGTTCTTCCGAACTTGTAGACGTTAAGGCCTGTTTCAGCGACTGAAGTAAATATTGAAGGTGCATGTACTACTTCTACTTCAAGGCCTTTCTGTTCTGCTCTGTGTTTTATATCGTAATGTGTGGTGGCTGTCAATGGATCGCCGGAAACAAGGAAGGCTGTATCTTTTTCTCTGGCGGACTCCAGTATGAGATCCTTCTGCTCTACTTCCTCTCTTGAAAGCTTCTGAATATTTGTTCCTGTTTCTTCGCCTAGTTCCTGTAGATCAATTGTTTCTGTGTTAGTGTAGAACTCTGCGAATACTTCTTCACTCTCTTTTATCGCATTCATTCCTTTCTGAGTTACTTCTCCGTCGTCAAGTCCGAGGCCTACAATGTACAGCATACAGTAATTTTCTGGCACCCTTACCAATTTAACTCCTTGAACCGCCTCCAAATAATATTATGGAACAGGAAAAGCTGGAAGAGAAAGCCCTGGAACTTTTCAGGCAACAGGACTTCAGGATTAAAGAGAAAGATGAAGGCCTCTACAAAGCCGTCAAAGATGATACAGAACTGGAGATCCGGATCCTTTCCTCAGAGAAATACAGCATGGAAGAGGCCTCCGAACTGATTCAAGCAGGGGAGAAAGTTTTCGTAGATGAAGGTCTTGAAGAGTTGAAGGAAGGAGTTGGGAACGATGTTTCTGTTCTTGAGGAGGCCTCAGACAGAGAATACAGTATGCCTTCGTATGAGAGGATTGGAGATATTGTTGTGATCAGTGAGCTTGACGACGTATCTGAGGATGAAGCTGTTGAAGCTGTACTGGAGCATAATCCAGGCCTTGATTCAATACTGTTGAAGGAGGAGAATCTGAGCGGAGAGTTCCGTGTAGGAGGATACAGAAAGCTTTACGGAGATAAGACAGAGACAGTGCACAGAGAGCACGGCGTGGAGTTGAAAGTTGATCCTACAGAGATGTTTTTCTCGGAAAGAGAAGGCACGGAAAGGAAAAGGATATTCACAACAGTCGATAAGAATGATGAAGTGCTTGTAATGTTTGCAGGTGCAGCACCTTTCCCTGTAACGATAGCAAAACACAGCAAGGCCTCAGTGACCGGTGTAGAGAAGAACCCTGAAGCAGTAAAGTACGCTGAGGAAAACATCCGGAGGAATAACGTAGCGGATAAAGTACAGATGATTCAGGGAGATGTAAGAGAGATCTGTCCGGAACTAGGAAAGTTTGATCACGTCCTGATGCCTTCACCGACAAATGCTCTGGAATTCCTAGGAGAGGCCCTGAACTGTGTCAAAAGCGGCGGAAAGCTCGTCGTATACAGTGTCTCCGATAAAGAGGATCTTTACAGGCCTGTAATCGAAAAAGTTGGGGAAGAGGCCTCAAGGGAAGGCCTGAAGGTCGATGTATTGAAGAGGCGTGTCGTCGCTGATTTTTCTCCGTCGAAGAGGAAGGTTGCGGTCGAGTTCCGTGTAGAGGAATAACTCGTTTAAGTAGGCAGTTACAATACTGTAGACGTGAAAAGACGTGTAAGCCAAAGGCTCCTGAAATACATGTTTCTGACAGGACTCATAATGGGTCTAGCAGGAGCTGTGTCAGCTGATACGGTAATCGAGACACAGTCTCCGGCAGGAGTAGCGCTCGATGATCTCGATATTTCCGTCCTTGATACAGATCATTCTGTTGAAGGTACTGATAGAGCGGTTTTTGATCTGGAGGATGGCACTTACGAGGTTCTTATTGAACATCCAGATCATGATTCTATTCAGCGAACGATTATTGTTGAAGGCAGTTCCGAGTATCGCTTTACGATGTCGGAGCCGGAGAGACAGGAGTCGGAAGTCTCTTTCGGAAATGTAAACAGTCCGGAATCTGTCTGCACACGTACAAGCTTTGATGTCGACACCGAGATCGTTAACAGCGGTGAAACAGATGAAATAGTAAGCCTTACAGGTAAAGGATTCGGAAAAATACTGAAAGGACAGACTTTCATAATACCTGCCGGAGAATCAAGAATACACAGATTCACTTTCACAGACTTCTCAGGTCTCGGACTCAAAGACTTCACAATCGAGCTCGATAACCGTAATGAATCAATCTCAGAAAGCATCAGACTGGAGGACTGCGACATTCCTGGAGACGAAATAAGCGTGGATAACGTGGATATGAAGCTTCACCCTAATAGAGGAAACGAAAAGGCCTCCGTGAACGAATTGGTGCGCATAAGAGGATTTGCAGACGGTGCACGTGGCTCCGTTCCTGTAGATATAGAAGTTGACGGGAGAACAGTTGCTGAAATAAATACTGACAGAGGAGGATTCTTCGAAACATATTTCAGGCCTCAGAGCTCAGGCCTAAAAACAGTTACAGCAAGCTCAGGAGAGGAATTCAAATCCAGAGATCTCAACGTTGTGCCTGTAGCAAAGATTGAATGGATGAATGCGCCAGAACAGGCCTTCGCAGGAGAGGATTTCCAGGTATGCGGCTACGTTGACTCGGATATAGAGCCGGAGATCGTTTTGTTACAGGATAACGAAGTCATCGAGACAAGACATGCCAACGGAGAAGTATGCTTTGATGTGAGATCGAATGATCCGGGGACACGCGACTACAAGATGCGGGCGTTAACTTACGGACAGAGCGACTCCAGAGAGGCATCTGTAAATATACTGGAGCAGGGAAGTGAAGTAGAGGCCTTCCCTAGTCAGATTCAGACAGTTGTTTCAGAGCCGGGCCTGCTGCGCGTCGGCCTGTACAATACTCATGAAGAAGACAGAGACTACACTGTGCGTTTGAGAGAGTTCCCTGAGGACTGGGTTGACAACAGTACACAGCATGAAACTCTTTCCATGGGAGAGCAGAAGAGCGTCTTCTTCTACGCCAATCCAATGGCCTCCGGAGATTTCTCAGCAGTGCTTGAAGTAGAGACAGACGGCGAAATAATCTTCAGCGACACCGTTGAATTCAGGATAGTAGAACAAGGCCCTCATGAGCCGGAGAACCTGTTCAGAGTATTCACAAGATTATTCCTTTCGGGCCTGATACCTTTCTACTGAAATTACAATAAAATAAGAGAGAAGTAAGAGGCCTTTACCATTCTCTATATAGAATGGCAGCTGAGAGCATAAGGCCTACAAGGATTGATATCAGTACTTTTGTGGTATTTCCTGTTGCTGCGATTCTATCAAAGACTTCCCCAATTGAAGCGAAGAAGTTTCCTGTCAGTCTTCCTTCAGGGCTTTCCACTGCATCTCTTACCTCATCGCCAATAATCAGTTGAACAGTTTCTGATCTTTCAACCTGTTCTCCTGTTGCTGTGGCAGTGATATCAATCGAGGCATCACTCTGATTGAATGGGATGCCAGCGTAGATGAATGCCTTGCCTGTTTCACCAGGTGCTACTGATACCTGTTCAGGTCTTACAGTGATCCATTCAGGTGCATCAACTGATAGAGTGTACGTGTTTGCCTTGGTGCCTGTATTCTCAAGGTTGACTTCGTAAATCACTGATCTGTTCTCACCAGCACTCGCTACATCTTCCACTACATCCATTTCAAGATCGTAGCAGTTCTCCACAGTGAAACTGGCAGTATCTGTGACTACCGGCTCTCCGAACTTCTGTGCCTCTGCAGAGGCCTCTACATCGTAGTTGCTTCCTTCACTGTATTCAGAGGCATCAAAGCTGACGTCTACTGTTCTGAACTCTCCTACGTCAAGCTGTACTTCATCTTCAGACAGTTCTCCTTCATCGACTTCAAGCTGGAATGTATCTGATGATTCTCCTGTGTTTTCAAGTGTTAACTGTTTCTGGAATCTTTCGTTCTCACAGACTGTTCTTTCCTGTTGTGAGAAGCTCAATTCTGCGTCCTGTCCGTTGAACGTGTCAAGTGTTGCTGAAGCGGAGCTAGGTGCTTCTCCTCCCGCCTCTACATTAATTGTTTCTGTTCCAAGTTCTTCAGGCGTGTAACGTACTGTTGTAGTCTTTGAGTCGCCGGATGCAATATTGAACTCCTGATCATCAAGAGTTCCGTGACTGGTTTCAAGAGGAACGTTCACTGATCTAGTTCCCTCATTCTCGACTGTTACATCGAAGGAGGCCTCTGTGAATGCTGCTGTCTCCTGCTCACTTGGCTCTATGCTTGTACTTGTCTCGAAGCAGTTCTCTACTATAAATGATGTTGAGACTGTATCTCGTGCGTAGCTACTCGTTGACTCAGCATTAATGTTGAAGGATCTATCTTCTACAGCTATATCAGATGACCTTGTAAGCTGTACTGTTGCTGTGTCTCCTGATGGAACCGTAACTCGTCTCTCTGAAAGATCTCCTCCTTCAGCTGAGAGTCTGAATGTTTCCTGCTGGGTTCCATCATTTGATACGAATACTTCATATACTGCGTCTTCTCCACGGCATACCGGACCAGGATTTTGAACGTCAAGGTTGACGTCGTGTTCCCTGACCACATTGACAACTCCGCTTACATCATATCTTTCTCCAGAAGCTCTCGATGTAGCTGTAATAGTAAAATCATACTGTCCTTCCTCTCTGTCAAGGTCCGGGTTGAACCATACCTGTGCCGTCTTTGACTCTCCAGGCGCAAGATTTCCGGTCTCTGGTATTCGTGTAGGAGCGATATCAATCTCGCCAGGATGAGATGATGAAAGAGTATAACGATCCTCTGTAGTTCCAACGTTCTCTACAGTAACTTCATACGCAGTGTAGCTATCTACCACTGCTGTAGACTGTTGGGGAAAAATATCAAGTTCTGCCGGGCTGGCTGCAGCTGTAGAAGCAAAAGCCAGAGAGATTAATGCCACGAATACCATTTTGTCAAAACGCATCAATTTATTGTCACCTGTCAATAACACAAACATTTATTTTTATATATCATTTGATAGTGACACCTAGAGCCATTACTTTATAGGCCTAGCCAGGCACGGATTCCTCCACGCCTTTGAGGACTTTCAACAGCTCTGATATCAACGTTTCTGGTTTCAAGTACTTCACCGTCCCGTGATATCTGGATCGAGGCCTGTGAACTTTCTGTCGGACTGAAGTAGAAGTATACTGTTTCTCTCTGGCCTGGTGCAAGTACTTCTGTCTTTGAAGTCTGTGATACTTCCCTCGTGTTAACTCCTGAAATCTCTATGTCGTATCGTGATACTTCTGTTCCTCTGTTGTAGAGCGATACTCTGGAGAGGCCTGATTCTGTCTTGACTGTTGTGACTGAGTCAGGGAAGCTTTCAACTTCGTTGTCGTCTGCTATCACGTTTACTGTTTTGGATGCTGATGATCCTGCTCCTGAAGTCACTGCTCTTATCAGGTATCTGTGCTGTCCTGGTGAGGAGGCTCTCTGTGTGAAGCATACTTCTCCTGATGCATCTCTGGAGGCCTGTACTTTGCCATCTCTCTCAAGGACTACTCTTGGCTCCACCTCAGACTCGACTTCTGCACATACATCGAACTCCTGTCCCTGTACGACTGTGTGTGGTGCCTGTATCGGATTTACACTTGCCCTTGGATTAACATTTACGCTTTGACGGGCTGTTCTGCCACCGTCAGTTGAAACCTGTACGGACTTTCTGCCTGGCTCATTGAAGCTGATGAAGGCCTGATACTGTCCTCTCCTTGAAGATGTTACTGTCTCCAGTTCCCTGCCGTCAGCCTTGACAGTTACCTCTCTCGGCTCCCTTGTGCCTGCGACTTCTCCACGTACACGTACTGTCTCACCTGTCAAAACTGAAGGCCTTGCGTTGATTGTGATTCCCGAAGGTGTTCTCTCAGGAGCCTCTACCTCTCTATCACAGTCCTCTACTTCTACCGTGAAGTCTCTCTGATTGGATCCATCGTTCTCAGCTTTGACGAAGAACTCTTTCTCTCCGAGGCCTTCAACTCTTTCAACGTCAAGTGAGAACTCTTTCACGCCGGAGGCCTCTATATCTATGATCTTTGCAGGAGAACTTGCGTCCCCTCCTACATGGACAGCTACTGTCTGACCGGTGCTTCTCAGATTGGAGGCTGCCGCATCCACAGTAAATCCATCTCCCTCGCAGATCGTTTCAGGAGCATCTACAGACACAATATTAACAGGGAAGCCATCCTGTCGAAGCCTGAACTCCAGACTATCCTCATCTCCTTCGTCAAGAGTCACTCTCTGAGTCTCTGATTCATAGCCTTCTCTCGAGGCCTCCACATCGTAAGTATCTGCCTTAAGATTAAAGGATGTCTCTCCACTGCTGTCAGTATACTTTACCTTGTTCTCGCCGTTGGAGGCCTCCACTCTGGCATTTCTAATACTGTTTTCGTCCCTATCCATCACTTTTATATCGAGCTCTGCGTCTTCGGCGTCGTCATCCTTATCATCGTCATCATCTTCTTTCTGGAAAGTAACTACTCTCGTAACAGACTGTGCTTCATCATCGCCAGCAGAGGCCTCAGCCACGAACTCCCGTGTCTCCTCCTTTTCAGAGGTGTAAGTAGCATCGAGTGCGCAGCTGCTGCCGGAACAATCAGTTGAATCTACTTCATTCCATGCAATCTTTGATACTTCACGTGAAAGAATTCTGAGCTCTTCAAGCTCGTTTCCAGAGGCCTCTGCCTCTAGATCCAGCTCTTTATCTACTTCATACGTATCAGGAAGTGATTCAAGTGTGACTGAATCTACTCTTGGATCTTCTTCTGGCTCCAGATACTGTACTGTCTCTACATCTGAGAATCCTTCTTCATCTCCGGCTTCTGCCTTTACTCTGTAGTCAACTGTTGTTTCTTCGTCCTCCATGACGGAAATCTGGATTATGCATGTGCTTCCGGCACAGGAGTCCTGTTCCACTGTTTCCCAGTCATCATCTTTTCTTTCCTGTACCTCTAGGCTGTCAAGTTCTGTTCCTGAGGCCTCTCCATCTATCTGTAATTCCGTATCAACGGGATGTGTGTCAGGTAGTTCTTCTATCGTGACGTCTGTTACTCCTGGTTCAGGTGCCTCTGTGAAGAGTACGGTCTGTGTGTCGCTGAACTTTGTGTCATCGCCTGCGTCAGCTTTCGCCCTGAAGTCGACTTCTCCTTCCGTATCTGCCTCGAAGTCAGTGTCGAATGAACAGCTTGAACCAGCACAGCTGGTCGAGTCAAGTGTATTCCAATCCCCGTTCTCACGATACTGTATTTCAAGTGAGTCAAGTTCTGTCCCGGATGCATCTGCAGAGACTGTAAGAGGATCGTCAACATCATGCTCAGCAGGGAGATTAGAGAGGAATACTGAATCAACTTCAGGCTCCTGTACTTCACGGAAATCAACAAACCTCGTAGCAGATAATCTTTCATCTCCCCCTGATCTCGCTCTTACAACGAACTCCCGGCCCTCGGCCTCAGAAGCAGTAAAGCTCCCTGAAATCTCACAGCTACTGCCAGAACAGGTTTTCTCCTCAACAGTCTGCCACCCAATCCTGTCCACTCTTCTTGTAAGTATCTTTATCTCCTCCAGATTGCTGCCAGAGGCCTCTCCCTCTAGTTCAAGGCTTTCACCGACAGGATGATTCGATGGAAGAGTATCCAGACTCACTGAATCCACTCTTCTCTCCTTCCGGAAGCTGACCGTCTGTGAAGAACTGAATCTTTCTCCATCATCTGTCTCTGCCTTGATACGGAACTCTACATCTTTTTCGCTGAAGGCCTCATAAGTTTCGTCTATACTGCATGTGCTCTGCCTGTTACAGTCCCTTGAGGATACCTGGCTCCATGAATCTCCTGGCTCTCGTTCCTGTAAAACTATTCTTGTAAGTTCGTCGCCAGAGGCCTGCCCCGATATCTCCAGTTCTGTTTCAAGAGGATGATTGGACGGCAGATTATCAAGAGTTACGCTGTCAATCTCATCTACTGGATCGAAAAAGTTTACTGTCTCGATGCCTGATTCATCTTCGAGATCTTCTGTAAAGGCCTTGATACGGAACTCTACTTCCCTTTCCTCGTCAGAACTGTAGGAGCCTTCCACTTCACACGATGTGGAGTCACAGCTCTCTTCTTCAAGTACGTCCCAGTCATCTTCTTCCCTGAACTGGATCTCAATCGATTCAAGATTGTTTCCAGAGGCATCTCCCTCTATATCAACTTCTTCTTCTACTTCAACTTCTGAGGGCAGATCGTTTATTGTAACGCTGTCGATACTGTCGGAATCATCTTTGAAGTCAACTTCCTGTATATCGGAGGCCTCTTCTAAATCATCTTCTGCGAAGGCTTTTGCTCGGAAATCCTTGTCTTCTTCTTCAGAAGCTGTGTAATCTGTCTCAAGGCTGCAGTCTTCGTTGCATGATGTGCTTTCGATTTCTGTCCAGTCGTCTTCTCCTCTCTCCGAACGTTGTATTGCGAGTTCTTCAAGTCTTGTACCTTCTGCGGAGGCCTCCAGTTCAAGGCTTTCATCGACAGACCATTCGCTTGGCAGATCTTCAAGTATTACATTATCTATCTCTGCTTTCTCAAAGAATTCTACTGTTTCAACATCGCTGAAATCAAAATCGTCACCTGCTTCTGCACGTAGTCGGAAGTCGACTTCTTCTGGCTCTCCATGTTCATATTCGTGTTCAAAAGTACATTGGCTGCCGCTGCATCCTGTATCAGTGACTCTTTCCCAGTCACCACCTTCTACTCTTTTCTGCAACTTTATCTCATCAAGATTACGTCCGGAGGCCTCTCCTGTTATCTCAAGTTCAGTATCTATTTCATGGCTGTCAGGTAGAGAATCAAGTTCTACATCGTCAACTCTTTCAGTCTCAATGATAGAAGTGAACTCGGACGATGATTCTGCTGTTACTCCTCCACGGAACTCTATAAATCCTCTGAATTCTGCCTCTCCATCGTGTACAACGTCTCCTTCAAGAGTAATCGATCCTGTATTCGAGCAACTGTCTACAGATGAGGATGTTGAGCAGTCACGTGTATCAAAAGTAGTCCATTCGCTTCCATCCCAGTATTGAAGCTGTAAAAGGCCTTCACTACTCAGTCTTTCACCGTCATCTAATGCACGTACAGTCATCTGGATACTTTCATCTCTTTCAGCTTCTGATGGAGGCCTTTCACTCCATGAAACAGAGTAGTCAAGATCTCTCACATATTTTACTTCCTGTACTCTGGAGTTCTCTCTATCATCCCCTGCAAATCCTCTGAAGCGGTACTCCCATGTTCCTTCAGAATGCTCAGTGTGACTAACAATGCCGTCACAAGTATCCCTTGTCTGACAGTAAATCGTGTCCTGAGTGGAGAAGAAAGCTCCTCCTGATTCACGTGACTGGAAACGTACGTTGTCAAGATTATTTCCTGAGGCCTCCATATTGAATTCAAGGTCCTCTCCTACTTCCCATGCGCTCGGCACTTCCTCAAATTCTACGTTGTCAACTGAGCTTGCCGACGCTAACGGGAATATTATCAGGAGTGTTAGTGAAATCAGAAGGCCTTTTTTCATTGCATCACCCACATACGTCCGGCAAATAATCATCAGTGTCATACTGGCCACTTGCATTAGTATCAGCCAATAAAAGAAGCTCTCCATCACTTTCAGCCCTGAATTCTATTCTGCCGGAATTAACGTATCCTGTTAGATCATCTTCCATTCCAAGATCATCTCGCACATAGGCCTCTATATCATCTTCATACGCAGATATATCACATCCCTCCGGTACTGCATCCTGCCATGTGCTGTATCCATTATCAGGATCTACATCCGGTTCTGCAGGTTCCTCTGTGTCTTCTCTGAAGTTTCCTGGCTCATTTCTTCCGCCCAGTATTTCTCTGAAATACGGCCATCCCCATGCTCCTGCTCCCGCAGTAGCTACAATTGGCGGTGTAAGAAGATAGAAAAAATGTCTTCTTGGTACTCCAGAGCTTTCATTTTCATCATCAGTCATGTTACCCTTATTGGATAACAACAATTAAATATTGTGTGGGCGATAGCAGTGCTTCGACTCCGGAGAAGTAGTGAAGGAAAATAAAATAGGGTTGATGAATACGTGGCTTGAGGCCTTATCGGCCTTCTACTGAGACTGTCGTTGCGTCTTCCTGTTTGTAGAAGTAGGTGCTATCTATGTCTACAGGAATTGTTGTTTCGAGGGATGAAGATCCGTCAGTCTCTATTTCCATGTCCCAGCAGACTACTGCTCTTCCTCCAATTATTTCTGCTTCTTGTGAACTGACTCTTTCACTGTAGTCTCCACTGTCATCTTCTCTGAAGGATAGTCTTCCTACGTTCTCTATTGATAGTTTGACTTTGTTGGTGTTGTCTGACACTTCATCAAGGTCATATCCTTCATCTCCTCCTACAAGCGCTTCATCATCTTCATCTGCGAAAGGTACTCCATCTCCTTGATTCCTCACGATCACACAGAGTTCCTCTTCAACTGTGTCTTGATCTGTATCGTAGATCGCTATCGGAGTAGGGGTTCTTATCTCCATCTGTATAGGACCAACATCGTTCTGGATTGATGCTGAGCCTTGTGGACTTCCTGCATCTCTATATGCATCATCTCCCATGACTTCTAGTTCAGTTGTTGCTGAAGTGCCGTATCTATATAGTATATCTGCCCTCATGGTGTAGTCAACTGTTCTACCATCATCTACTTCTGGAGACTGGAATGTGACTGTTCTTGTAGATGGTGTTGCTGGCGTGTCTCCTGGAGCGTCAAGATCTGAGAATTCTAATGTTCTTTCTGCTGTGTCAACTCCGTCTCCGCTTTCACTTCTCCAGCTGTTAGTATCTGCACTACTATCTGCAAAAGGCGGATTGTATAATCTTGCGTAGACGTCTTCAGCATCATGGTCTCCTACGTTTTCAAGCTGCATTCTAAAACGGACATTCTGATCTCCTGGTGCTGGATTTGGAAAAGCAGATAATTCATTAACGTCTATGGCCGCAGTATCAGAAGTTTCTTCTCCATCTCCTCCAGCACATCCTGATACTATTATTGTAATGAAAAGAACCGCTAATACCAACTTGTTTTTAGCTATACTCATTAATTAACTCACGATTGTTATACCCATAGTTGGAGATTTGACGTATTTATAATCTGCGGTAAAGAATAGATTTCTTGTTTCGCTTGTTGAGCCATCTAAGCTTATATCACACTCAAACTCTAGACTTGATCCAAGAACGATTACCTCTTCAGTCGGACATTCTCCGTCTTCACCTGTCACCTCATCATTTCCTGTCAAGTCGAATAGTTCAACAGGCTCATAGTCGAACTCTATATCATCTCCGAGACTTCCATCACCTGCGTTTCTAATATTATATTCTATGGACTGTTCCTCTCCAAAAGCTACTGGTGACTCCGTGATTACATCTACTTCTACCTCACCATTAGTGAAAGATATTGATCTTTCATTGGTGTTGTCTATGTCATCGAGAGGCATGAACTCTATTTCTAAGGCCTCAAGATTTTGTATGCCTGTCTCGTACTCAATATTTGCACTGAATGATTCACTAACTTGTGAGAAGCCAAGCTCATCTTCTTCCAAGGCCTGTACGTTCCAGCTACATTCTATAATAGGATTAGTTTGTTCAGTTGCTGGCTCCAAGTCTTCTTCTGAAGGCGTACAGCCCTGTTTATCTACTTCAAGATTAGGCCCGGTGTTGTACAAGTTGATTTCGTTAAGTTCTATTTCCTCTCTATGATAGTTCTGTAGTTCAAGAGTTAATTGTGCTGTTTGCCCTGGTGAAAGTGTTTCGTCACTCATCTGAAAACTATTGACTTCTAAACCTTGTCCTGGAAGCTGTTCCGGTTGTGTGTCTTCTTCGCTTTCCCCTAATATATCATCCATTCCTGCGCATCCTGATGTTATTATTACTGCGGTAAGCAATGTAACTAAAATCTTGTTATTCTCCACGGTACCTCACATCTACTGTTTGTGTTCCTGCCCTTTTAACAAATGTGTAGTCTGAACTTGCATAAACTTCACCTTGCATACTCGGACCGTCTAATTCCCAATCAATATCACATCTTAATACTGTTGACTCTCCGTCAGTCAGAGAAAGTTCAGCTTCATCTTCTAAATCACTCGGGTCCGGACACATTCTAACATTCTCGCCTTCTTCTATATCCGAGGCATCAAGATTTGGCGTTCTGTCGGCTATGAATTCCGCTGCCTCTTCGTTATCTTCCGTTATTTCAACTTCGCCGAATTCGATTCCTCCTCTAGCACTCATTACAGGAGGCTCTAAATAAATATTACCTTGGAACCTGCTTTCTTCTTGCTGTCTATTCACTAAACGGATTAAAGCCTCACCACCATCATCCTCTAGAAATGTTGGGGCTCCGCTTGGAGCACTTGTACCTATCATCTCAATTTCTATATCTAGAGGGCCTTCAGAACTTTGTGCAAATACTTCAGAACCTTCCACATCCGAATCTTCTTTTATTTGTACTTGCTGGAATGCATCAACAGTATAATTGAACGGAACCTCAAACCTGAGATTACATTGCAGACCATTCAGTGGAACACTATCACCTGGCTGATCTAAATTCCAGCTCAAACTTGTTTCATAGCCCGGATCCAGATAATAAGAAGATTCAGTTGTAGAAACGTTTGATGTTGAAGCAGAAAAGCTCTCAATATCAAAAATATCTCTACAAGGACTAACCATTATATCCTCTCCTTCCTCTCCAACAAGCAGTTCAGCAGGCAATTCTCCTGTATTTGAAATACCCATTGTAACACGAACATTGGAACCTGCGAATATTTCATTAGGCTCAACCTGAAGAGAATCGACAGTTACAGCACCAGAACTTCCTCCACCTCCATTACCGGCACATCCTGAAACAACAAAAGCAGCAAACAACAAAATTATTACTGTGCGCCTTCTAGCCATATTATATTACTATGTTCTCCGAGGTTAAAAACTTTATACTTGAGGCCTTTTACATCCCTCTGTTACCAGGCACAGAGCCCTACAACGTATACAACACGCTTCTGTACGCCTTAGCATTTGCAGGAATTACAGTGTATCTACTTATTCCAGCTCTGGAGAAACTGGAATTAGAGAAGGATATTAACTTCTATCTATCTTTTACTCCATGGATTATGGCGGCAGGAGCAGTATCTGCAATACATGAACTGCAGATAATAGATACAGCTCTCTTCAGCTCTCCTTTAATAGGCCTGGGCCTGATAGTTTCATTGATAGTTTTACTGAGGGCTTTAGAAAAAACGTCTGTAGAATCTAGAATAAATCCTTTAAAATTAATTATGTTATCAGGCTTTACAGTTTTTATTCCTCTGCTTCTGTTATTTGATTTCCAAAATTTAGAGGCCTTAGGGCCTTTAGTTTCTCTCACTGTTATCTGGGCTATTCCCGGGATCCTGATTTTGAGAATGTTGAAACCCGAACTACTGACTTGGGGGTTCATTTCTCCAATAGCGGCTCATTACTTGGATGCAACATCTACTGTCGTTGCCCTTTCTTTAGGCGGCACAGAACAACAGTTAGTAGCAGCTCGTCTTATAGATGTTTTAGGACCTTATGCGATATTTATTTTGAAAACAGTAGTCATAATTCCTGTTGTTTACTTAATTGAGTTGAAAATAAATGATGAAAAGGAGAAGCTGTTCTATTTCTTCATAATAGCTGCTTTAGGCCTTGGAATAACAGTTAGAAATGTCCTTGTAATACTGGCAGGTCTATGACTTATTCATCCGTACTGACCTTGATAGCATTGCAGATCTCCTCCTGACTCAATGAGGATGCCTCTATCACCCTCTGTTTCTCCAGATACACATGCTAGTGCTCTTTCTTTATGGTCCATACAGTCTTCGTCTTCTTCAAATTCTTCCAGATTTCCTGTCAGTATTGCGCTTCCAATAGCGTCTAGAGTGCTTAGTGAGTTAGATGCTCCACAAGAGGCCTGATCCTCCACCCATTCTCCTAATCCTCTTTCACAGTCGCTCATCTCAGCTACTATCATATATGGGATGTCTCCCTCAGTGTATAATTCTCCGGGTTTAGTTTCCCCCCATTTTATCAAATATTCTTCAACTGCTTCGCTATGGCTGCCTATTGTGTCAGTCTCGTCAGCATTTAATTCACAGAGGCGCCCAGGGAGGCCTTCGAAACGCACATTATTCGGGTTGTCCCTAGGCTCATACGCTACAAAGGCATCCTGCCTTTCTTCAACTCTTTGAAGTTCCTCTTCATTAACACCTACAGGAAGATTTCCAATATCATTCTCAGTATAAGGAGTAATCATCCCTACAAAAGCCCCGCCGTCAGTATCCTGTCCATCAAAGGCCTCTATTCTTTCCTGGAAATATTCATGGCCTCTAACAGCCTTTGTATCCTCCTCTATAGTTATTTCTTCTTCTCCTCTAATAGGATCATCTCTTTCAGCAAGACTTACAAGCTGCCAATCAATTTCCTCTCCCTCATCATCCGGAACTCTGATGGAACAACCATCTCTCGAATCAATTGATGAGCTTCCCGAACATTCGTAAAATAGGCCTGGAGTTTCATCCTCATACTCATTTGCATACTGCTCTGTTACAAGCATTGGACACGTCTGTCGCTCGCATGCAGTATTCCATACTGAGAAGGCCTCCATTTCTTCAGAGCGTCTTATCTGATAATCAGCATCCACTCTCATTAAAAGCTGTTCTCCAGTCTCACTGATCTGGTCAGGATCAGAAAGCTCCATTGTACATCTTAGAGGTGAAGGAGAGACTTGGCCAGAGAACCACTGGTCTTCCTGTCTTAACTGTATTCTTTCCTTTGCATCCTCTGATATAGTGTAAACGTTTTCACCTTCATCTTCAACAGGCCTCAGGCCAGAGCAAGATCCGTCTATTGGTTCAGTAAGATCTGATTTAATTACTCTGATTGACTCAGGGTTTACTCTGTATTCAACACCCATGTCCGTTTCAAATCCTACTCTTACTGAGAACGGGACAGAATTTCTGCCAGACTGTGTTTCATAGAATGTCGCCGGGCTCTCAACATTAATATAGGACTGTACAGGTGTTCTGGCTGTTTCGGACTGCTGGAAACCTGGTTCTATGCCTACATCACGTCTGTGTTCTCTGGACATTGCTTCAAAGTCTAAAGTGGCTTGCGATGAATAATTATATCTTAACTGCATTTCTAAAACTCTGTTAAGGCCCATAGCTGGTTGCAGTAACTCACAATCTGCCAAGTTTAACTCATCCAATGATTCGGTAGGAGTTACTCCTAATCCCGGAAGTATCTCATTATCATCAGGATCCAAATCCTCTGTGGCCTCTATTCCTTGAGAATTAATTGAAACCCAGTCATCACCGTTAGTGCCATCAGTACTACAGTAAACCTCGTCACTATCCATCATCCTGATTCTGTAATGTACGTCTTCAGCAGTAATACCTCTTATGCCGTGTCTAGTATTAGCAACTAGGAAATTAATCGGTATAGTGAAGTCACTTTCCTTGAAAGCGGTGTCTAACCTATCAGTTCCCATACCAAACTCTTCTATACGCAACTCGTAAGTCTGACCTACTTCCTCAGATCCCGGTCGTACTGTATTATTCATTCTCCACTCTCTCATGCATTGAGGACCTTCAAGCATACATCCCACTCTTGCAGTAACTTGAGATATAGCCTGTCTCTCTTCCTCAAAGGCACTATCTACCTGCGGGCCTACTCTATCCTCTGCCGCACCACCTATCCATTCTCCATAAGCCTGTCCTAGTCCTAAGAAAGCAAGTATTGGGCCTCCTATTACAGGAATTAATTCTGTAACATATCCCCATGTTAATATAAACAGAATGCCGGAAATGAAAATAGCTAAAGCACTGAAGAATAACCATGACGCTATAGCTCCTACAATAATAGGACCAGCCACACTAGAGGCAGCTCCACCACCTACTGCAGCCAGTATTCCTTCAGCTCCCTCTGCCGCAGCACCTGCAGCTTCAGCTCCTTCTAAAGCAGAGCCTGCAGCTTGCAAATCTTCATACATTCCTACTCCACTTTCTGCCAGTTCAGCTGCTTCTTTACCTTGGGCTGCGGCGGCTGCCGGAGCTGCAGCTGCTGCTCCTGCTGCTCCCGCTCCTACAGCTATTCCTTTGCCAGAGGCCTCTTTTGCAGAACCTGTTAAGCTGCCTGTTTTCTGGTATTTATTCCAGATCCCGCTGAATACTACTAGTATGAAGAAAGGGAGGCCTACAGCGAAGAAGTTAGTGAATGTATGTATAGAAAATTCCGGGATTCCTCCTTGAACTAATGGCTGGATAAAGTAGATTGCGGAGATTGCTAGTGCACCGGTTAATGCAAAGAGGTATCTTAATTTGAACTGGCTTAAGCCCGGAATTGATATTGCAGGACTTTTTCCTTCCGGGACTTCCATGTTCTTGATTCCTCCTGTAAAAATTGATACAATCCACTTAGCATCACCTATGACTGCTTCTACTATCGTTGCAATTATGTAAAGTACTATAGCCAGAGGCATCAGGAAAAATATTTTGAGGGCTCTTACGTACCATTTTCCAATTTTCTTGAAGAACCAGTAGTAGAAGTACAGAATCAGAGATATGCCGATAGTAAAAGGTGAAAGCAATAAGGCTATTCCCCAGCCCTTCAAACTCATCTTTCAACCACCTCGGACTCTAGTGTGAAATCATCCATTACGAATGCTCCAGCGCCCTGTATGTTTACAGTATTCTCTTCTTCGAATATATCTTCTGGCAGTACTTCTGTATTCTCACCATTTCTGGCAGTAATAGTAGTCTCATAATCGTTTATAGTAAGATCTATATCACGGTTTCCGGACAGGGCCTGAAAGTTGAACGATACTGTCTCTTCTGTGTCTTCTCTTTGTATAAATGAAAGTTCTTCCTCAGCAAGCTCAAAATCCAAAGATCTTTCGGCTCCCTGCGTAGTGCCAATATATCTGACAGCTAACTGCGCGTTTTCCAGCTCATAACTGCCATCTGCTTCAGTAGAGAACCTTACAGTGTTGAGGCCTGGTGATAGATCAGCGTTAGAAGGCGTTAACTCCACTGTCTGATCCGATCTTACAGGATCTTGACGGAACACCTGATTGTCATTTACTTCTATTTCAAGTGGCTCAGTAACCACAGAACCATCTACAGGTATCGAAAAGCTTAGATTAGCGCCTACAAAATCCTCAACCTCATACTGAAACAGTCTGAAATCATCCACATGATCATTAAACCTTCTATCCCTCACATTCATTTCGACATCCCGAATAACATATTCAGTTGAGCTGAGAAGGCCTCCTCTGTTTGTCCCTATCTTAAATTCGTTCATTCCTGTGTTGAGAAAATCTGAGGAAATATTAATCGTCTCCTCTGCCGATGAGACCAAAGGTTCTTCAAATACTCTTTCACCATTTGCCTCTACATACAAAGCCCCAGTCCCATCTCTTCCTAAAACATTAAATGATATTTCAGCGTATTCTGGCTGAGTAGCATTATAATCAAACGTTGTACTTCTTTCAGAGAACAATGCTCTTCTTAATTCTAGCCTATCAGCTCTATAAGCTCTTATGTCTCCCAGGCCTTCACCTACGTTGAATGATCCAAACTGTGTTGTTCTTACGTCCTCTGTAGCCCCTCCTATCTCTCCAAAGCTTTCTGAGGCCATAACCAGTGGTTCTTCTCCATCATCACCGAAGTCGAACCCTAGATCTATCTCTTGGGCTGCTATAAGCATTAGACCAAAGAATGTGAGGCCTATTGCAAGTACCACTCCGAAACGCTCTGCCATATGAAAATCACTGTGTTTTGCAGGTTTTTATTTGTAGGCCGGTGACTGAACACCATGGATATACTCAAATCAAATAAGGAAGATGGCTACGTAAAGCTCCGTATAGAAAACGAGGACGATCTCTGGTACTTAAAGGACATAATCAGTGAAGGCGACGTAATGAAGGCCTTTACACAAAGGACAAAGCTTGATGGCCGTGAGAAGAAGGCGACTACTTTGAAATTAGAGGCTGAGAAAGTAGAGTATCAGGAGAACCGTCTCCGAGTCACAGGGGAAATCACGCAAGGAGACGAAGATATCGAGATGGGGTATCATACGTTCAATCTTGAGCCTGGTAAAGAGTTTGAACTGTGGAAGGACTTCTCAGAGGAGTCCTGGAAACGTTTGCAGGAGGCCGAATCCCATAGATGTTACAGAGTGCTTTTCGTTCTGGTTCAGAAAGGAGAAGCAGATTTCTATGTCGTAGAGGAATCAGGCATCAAGAATCTCTCAAAAATAGATGTAAATATACCTGGCAAGCTTTACAGCGACCAAATTGATAGTGGAGACTTCCACAATCAGGTGACTGAAGTAATCAAGCGTTCAAGCCGTGACGTCGATAACATCGTTCTTTGCGGGCCTGGATTTGAGAAGAACAAGATAAAGAACATGCTTGAAGATGAAACCTTGGAGAAGACTTTTGTACAGGATACATCTGTAACTGGGATGACAGGCCTCAACGAGGCGATAAAGAGAGGAGCACTAGATAAAGTTGTGGAGAGTTCACGTATATCAGAGGAATCTGAAGTAGTTGAAGAAGTAATGGAGGCCTTGAGAGAAGATGAGAATGTATCATACGGAGAGCCTGTCGATGATCTTGTTATTCAGGGTGCCGTGGAAAAACTTGTACTGACTGCAAAGACTTACAGGAACCAACCAGAACTTGCCCGTAAGACAGAGGAGATGGGTGGAGAAGTTCAGATTGTTCATACCGATCACGAAGCCGGGGAAAGAATTGATAATTTTGGCGGCAAGGCAGCTATTCTACGTTATCATCCTGGCTAGCAGCTCTGCTCCCAAGAGTTACAGGTAATTCAATTTCCTCTCCTTCTCTAAGTACTGTAACATTTATCTCCTCATCAGGACTGTGATATCTAGGAAGGAAGCTTAGTAGATCACCTGTGCCCTCTACCGTTCTTCCATCGATCTCTCTGATAATGTCACCGCCTACAAGAGTGTCAAAGCCGTCTATCTCTACTGTTTCATTGCTTTCTATCATTCCTGCTTCATCCGCCGGGCTGTCCTCGACTACCTCTGCTATGAGGAATCCTGAGGCCTCAGAAATATTCATAGCATCTGCTACTGCAGGCGTTACAGTAGTTCCTGAGACTCCTAGCCACGGATAGTTGATATCATCGTCTTCTATTATATCAGGTACGACTATCTCTACCTGGCTGACAGGTACGGCAAATCCTATGCCGGAGAAAGCTCCTGTACGTGTTTCTATTGCTGTATTAACTCCTATTACTTTTCCTTCACGATTCAGAAGCGGCCCTCCAGAGTTTCCAGGATTAATTGCAGCGTCGGTCTGGATAACGTTTGGAATTGAGAATCCTGTTTCAGTAGGTATTGTTCTTCCCTTCTGTGAGACTATACCTGATGTCATAGTTCCTCTAAGTCCAAAAGGATTTCCAATTGCTATGGCCGTTTCTCCTACATCAACTTCAGAAACATTTCCGAGTTCAAGTGGATCAAGATTGTCTCTATCGACCTTCAGTACAGCAAGATCCGAGTTTGCATCTGCACCGACCACTTCAGCATCATACGATTTGCCCTCTGTGAAAGTAACTCTAACACGTTCAGCACCTTCAACAACATGCTCATTTGTAACAATATGTCCATCTTCAGAGTAAACAAAGCCTGATCCCTCTGCACTTTCTCCTCCTATAGCCGCTACAGATACTACAGAATTATGGACGCCCTCAAAAATCTCCGTGAAGCCTTCAGTACCTTGAGAATCATTCACATACATTATCTGGGGAGTAGAGCTCCCTTCCAGTTCTTGAAACCTGTCATCCATATGCTGATACATAGCGAAAGATCCTATAACTGCTCCGAAAAGTAGAATTGCAGATACTGCAAAGATATCGATCTTTCTTTCGCTTACCACAGTTAGGAGAATATGCCTGAATTATTTTATAGCTTTCAAGAGGCCTACTAACTGGGGAGAAAGGTAATAAGACAGTAAACCGTAAACTTTGTTTGTGAAAACTTGGAAGGAGAAGCTCTTCAAACTCACACCGCTGGGAAGAGCGGACGTAGAACTGAGGGAATATTTTGATGATGAGGCCTTCATTGAAGCGGATGAATACAAAGCTTACGAGGCCTCAAGGAAAAAGTTCAGGAATAGAAAGCTGTTCGAGATAGTTGTTAAAGTGCTTCTTTATGCTAGTGTTATTACTTCTGTAGCTGTGGCTCTAGGCTTCCCACAAATCCGTGTTTTAAATAGAATAGCATCTTATTTCGGCGTATCTATACTGCTTGTACTATATGTTGTGGCACTTTACTTTTCAGCCCTGTACAGAGAAGAATACTACTTACGTAGGGAACTCCTTATATCACACATACAGGAAAAGTGAGTTGACAGGTAGAGCGCCGAGGCTGGGATTTGAACCCAGGAGGGAGCGTAATGTCCCACCACCTTTCCAGGGTGGCACCTTTAGCCACTCAGTCACCTCGGCAAGCAGTTTACGTGTAAATAGAATTCGTCGATAGACTTTTTTAATTGACCTCAGATAATATGGAGGCCTACTGTTTCCATCTCTTCGGATAAGTCTCTGGATCCATGTGAACTGATTCAAGCTCGGCTGCGGTACCATCAGAGTCAAACATTTTTTCCGAAGTCATCGAGGCCTCTGCAATCGCAACAAGCTCTCCCTTGAGAGTAGTTATTGCTATTCTTTCTCCTTCCTCTATGCCATCCTGTAGTTTCGATATCCCTGTTGCCCCGAGGTTTGCGCCGTTGGCGACAGCGTTAACAGCTGAATCCTTGATAGCCACTTTCTTCAAGTGATTGACTCCTTTCTCAATCGGATGAAGTACTTCACGTATCTTCTCTTCATCACCTTCGTTGTAGAAGTGATAGGCATCTACTACTTCCTGTATAGTAGAGGCCTGTGATTCTTCCAGAGAGGCCTGTCTTGTTCTACGTAGTTCTGTCATTGAGGCCTCGGTTTCAAGTTTTTCTCCAAGTTGCTGTATGAGGACTCTGACGTAGAATCCTGATTCGCATTTGACTCTTCCAAGTATCTTCGTTCCTTTTTTATCGAGGAATTCGATTTCATATACTTCTCTTTCCCGTTCCTCTCTTTTGACAGCGCTTTTCTCCGGAGGAACCTGCTTGTTCACTCCTTTGAACGTTTCCAGTGCCACCTCGACTGCTTCTTTACTTTTTTCTTTTTTCAGTTCTGCCTCGAATACGTATTCTTTGTCGGCTTTTGCCATGGCTTTGTTTATCCGTGTTCCGGAGTTGAGGCCTACAGGCAGTATTCCTGTGGCGTTGGGGTCCAGTGTGCCGAAGTGTCCTGTCTTCTTCAGGTCTAGTTCTTTCTTTATCCATGCGGATACCTGATTGCTTGTTGGTCCGTAAGGCTTGTCAATTATCACTATACCTTTCTGAAGGAGTTCTTCCACAGGTCTTTTCTCCGGTATGCAGCCGAATTCAGGATCTGTTTCTGATTCTTGCCTTACGTACCACTCTGTCATTGTATCCAGTGTTTTACCGGTGAGTCTTTTTAATTCAGTAGAAAAAAGAGTCGGAGGAAGTTGTTAGTGTACTCCAAGTAGTTTCCTGAATGCGAATGTCATAGGCATCACTATCAGTATGTAGAAGCCCAGCCAGTTGAATGCGTCCCCAATCAAAGGCAGTGTTACAGGGAGATCAACGAAACGGCCGTTGGCACGTAGTTCTGCACCTGTATCTGTCTTCTCGAAACTTGTGATCTGCCAGTCCATACCATAAGCTCTTATGATGTTATCCGTAAATGTTTCTCCTGCTATTCTGTACTCCATGCTGTCCTCTGTTTCAAATGCCTGTATAACTTCATCTTGACCTGCGAAAGTCATTGTGCCTTCAAAAGATGTTTCGTTGATTTGATCCATCTGTATTGTTGGACCGTAGGTAGCTCCCAGCCATGGGAATAAAAGCGCCACGAAGATCATTGTAACTAGCATAGGCTTCATATTCAGCATCATGAACTTCTGATTAAGCTGCAAAGTCTTCTTGAAGTGCTCAGAGGCCTTCTCCTCTTCATCGTTTTCACGGGCCTCCTTCATTCTATCCTGATACTTACTTATCTTGTTCTTAATTCTGTCAGCTCTTTCAATATCAAGTAGCCACCAGTAAATAACTGAGAAAAGAGCTGCCAGCAGTGTAGAGAAGAAAAACAGCGAAATATAAGGGCCAAAAGCCAATACTGGCTGGAATACTGCATCATAGAATGCGAAAAGTGGGCTGAGTATTGCTGTTATACCGGACATCTTTGTGTTAATCAACTCTTTGTTCTTCGACTATATAATCTTCCTTCTTTCTTGGAGGCCTTCTGATTTCACTTATTATTGCATGAAATCCTTGAGTGCTGGGTGTAGTTCTTCCATGTGCTTCTGCGCCAGCTGTTCGTAGAGTCTGTACAGGATCATGACTGTTAGAAGGATTCCTGTTCCTCCTCCTGCTGCCTGTGTCATTTCTGCAAGTGCTGCTACTAGGCCTACAAGGAATCCGGATAGTATTGTTAGTGCTGGAATGTATCTGTTGAGTACTTTTTTGATAACTCTCTTGTCCTTTCTGAATCCTGGTACTTTCATGCCTGTTCTCTGGATCTGTTCTGCTACTGAGTCAGGATCCTGTCCTGATGTACGCATCCAGAAAATTGAGAACAGTGTTGATCCAAGTGCGTAGAATAATACGTAGAACAGTATGTGGAATATATCTCCTGTTACAATGGTTCCCGTGCTTATAAATGCTGATACTGCTTCAGCAGGTGGCTGTAGAAGCGCTACAAGGCCTGAAGTTGCCTCTCCTCCCTGGAAGCATCCAAGAATTGAGCATCCGCTTTCCCCTGCTAGAGATGATCCTAGGATCTGGAAGTTTGTAATCATGGCTGCGATCAGGATAACAGGCATAACAGATGTGTAAAGGAATTTGAGAGGCCATTTCTGTCCGAAGCCTCTTACATTTCCGAATGTGAGCGGAATCTCTACTTTCATTGCCTGCATGTATACAACTACGGCAAATACGGCCATTGTGGCTATCATAGGCATTAGTGCTGTCAGTTCGAAAGTGTTGACAAATTGCAGGAATGCTCCTACAGGTGCTGCGTCTCCGCCTCCTACTTGCCAGAATATTTCTCCTGTTTCTGTTAGAGGTGATAGAATTCCGATGTATATGGACTTGGATACTCCTGCAGCGATGAAGAGGCCTGTTCCGCTTCCGAATCCCCATTTCTGAACGAGGTCGTCCATCATGATTATGAGCCAGCCTCCTATGATTATCTGTCCTGATAAGAATGCTACCATGCCCCAGTCTCCTACTACAGGCCCGAAGTTTCCGGATAGTACCCATCCTAGGCCTGTAACTACGGCGAGTGCGTATGCAAGTACTTTCTGTGCTGCTTGGAACTTCTGTTTCCCTGCCTGTGTATTAGTATCCCATTTGAGTAGTTCTGATCCTACAAGCATCTGAAGGAGAATTGATGATGTGACGATAGGTCCAATTCCCAAAGTTATGATCGATCCTATTTCTGCTCCAAGAATTGTTTGGAAGGTAGCAAGCCTTTGTAGTGCTTGCTCTACAGCAGCATCTTCAGCTCCGTAAACAGGTACCTCGGAAAGTAAGAAATATACAAGGAGGACTATACCGGTCCATATAAGCATCTGTTTCAGTGATTGCTCTTTCTCCGGCTCCTTGATACTTGGAAGATAGCTGGCTATTGTTACGACCGAGACCATGTTTAAAGTCCTCTACTTTTCCTCTAGTACGACCATTTCAGCGTCAGATTCTTCAATCTTGTTTTCAGCTGAAGATGAAAATTTCTCAGCTCTTATCTCTACAGACCTTGTGATCCTTCCGGATCCCAAAACTTTGTCAAAACCGGCTTTGTCTGCGTGGAAAACGTAACCGTCTTCAGTCTCCTCTGCAACACCCTCTGCAACAAAAGAGTCAAGCTTTTCATCTATATCTCTCAAATTAATGCCTGTCTGAGGATCTTTTCTGGAGTTGAAACCTTCTTCTCCAAGCTTATTGACTCCATCTTTCCTCATGTTCTTGGACTGGGCTTTTTTACCGCTTCCAGCATTTCCACGGCCTCCACGATTACCTGCTCCCCTGTTCTTCTTGGAGCTGCCGTATCCATGACTACCTGACCGATTCTTGCTCTTTCTTCTCTTAACCATTATCTAGTAACCTCGTTAAACTCAAAGCATTTTATGCAGAAGCTCATCCATATCCTGTCTTCTGCCCAAAGCTCCTCCAGCATTAACATGCGCCTTCGTATCCTTAAATCCTCCTTTTGGAGGATGAAGACCTACAGTCAATCCTGGAGAGGCCTCTCCATGCTTTTCCTCGATTTTGCTTACTGTTTCCTCACTTATAACTCCGAAAGTAATGTAGTCACTAACTTTATTCAGCATCCCTACTACTGCATCGTTTTCAGAATCCACAAGTACGCAACTGTTTCTTGAATTGAGGCCTAGACTCTCCATTGTGGACTCAACGTCTCCTGATACGTCTACAGGCCCTCTGACTCTTACTGCTGCGATCATATCTGTCATTCGTTATCACTTTCTTCTGTCTGGTATTCATTCAGTTTTTTGAAGGCCTCGAATGTTGCCTTCACCATGTTCTCACGTGTGCGTGTGCTTCCTCTTGAAGTTGCCCAGATGTCTTCGATTCCTGCTAGTTCGCACATCTTCTGGATTGCTTCTCCTGCTGCAAGGCCTGTTCCTTTCGGTGCAGGTTTAAGTTCTACTTCAACTGATCCTGATTTCCCTGTTACTTTGAACGGGATTGAGGTTTCTGTGTCTCCTCTGTCTTCCCAGGATCCGTTTCCTCTCTGTACTTCAATAAGGTTTAGTTTTGCGTTTCTTGTAGCGTCGTCTATTGCTGCACGGGTGTCGTCGCTTTCTCCCATGCCGATTCCGATTACCTTGTTTCTGTCGCCGAGGATTGCCATCGCTTTGGAGTTGTATCGTGCTCCTGACTTGTGCATACGGACTGTTCTCTTTGACACTGTTCTTGACTTTCCTCCTCCTTTTCCAGGAGTTCCTCCGATAAGTACGACTTCTTCGTCAAGATCTACAAGTTGATCAACTAGCTCTGGTTCCATGATCTTCCTGTCAGATCGCAGGGCCTCAACTATATCTGTTATCTGGCCTTTTGCAACCTGCTTTCCTAACTTGGTCTTCGGAGTCCAGATTTCTTCCTCCATTTCCTGTTCACTCATTTGAAATCACCATAGATTTCTGTAAGACCAGAAAATCTTAGATTTTCGATCATTTGAAATCACCTTCGATATTTTCCTTTACCTGTTCAAGATTTGAAGGCACATCTTTATCTGACATTTCCTTGATGTGTTCTCCTTTCATCCTTGATTCTTCAGGAAGTGCGTCTTCTCCTGCAGGAACCTGTACTCCTGCGTCTCTGAGGCCTTGGACTGCTGCGAAGATTCTTCCTTTGCGTGCGTCCTTTCTGAGGCCTATGTCAAGTACTGCTTCGTCTGTGTCTGTTCTTTTTCCTGCAAGGAATCCTGTGAGGTATGCTGCTGGAAGGTTGCCGGTGTGGTGTTCCCATCCGTACTCTTCCAGTTCTTTACTTATTGTTTGAGCACTGTTTTCATCTCCCTCCGGATTGTATCTGGAGAGATGTACTCTTGTATGATTGTTTGATGTTCTTACTACTACTCTAGGCTTATCTGATTTGATAAGCTGAAGTCTTTGCTCGTAGTCGGTCTTCTGCTCCTTTCTTCTCTTGAAAGGCTTTTGATAGTTTGCTGTGTCTCCCATATTACTTTACCTCGTCTTCTACATAGTTGTGTAAGTGTTTACGATTTCTGAAGAAACCGCCTTTAGCCTTCTTGTAGAGCTCTCTGTATTGCTCATTAGTGATTTCTTCTTCCTCTTTCATTTCTTTAAGATCTGATCTTAGAGCTCTGATTGTCTCCATCCACTTATCCTTATCGGATTTGCGGGCTGAACGTGAACCTTTTCTGCTTCCCTGGCCTTTCCTTCTTCCTTTCTCCTTCTGTTTCTTATTCTTACGTGCACGGCCTTTCGAAGTTCCCTTAACCTTCCTCTTTTGAATAGCTCCTCCTTCAATAAGATTGCGGATATCTTTGCGTGTAAGAGCTTCATCAATCTGCTGCAGTTCATCCGGATTCATCCATACACGATCTTCGCCAACATCCATTATATCTGCAGCCATTCTTCTCTGACTCTTCAAATCCATTAAAGATCACCTCTATTAAGTACTTTAACATCCATTTCGTCAGCTTTTTCAACCATCTCAGCTTTTTTACGGCCTCCTACATTCGAGGAGATCCTTGCGGCCTGATCCTCTTCAAGTTCCTCAACTTCTGAAACGTTGTGTACAAGTACTTCTTCAAGGCCTGATGGATGTAGCCCTCTGATTTCCGAAGGCTTTCTATATCCTGCCTTTGGTCTAGGTGCAGCACCTTTCTTTTCCAGTCTTGATCTGGAGTGACGGCCTTTAGGCCTTCTCCATGACTCCGGTGCGCTCTTTATCTTGTGAGTATCCTGTCTTTTGAAGCTCATATTTTATTGATCACCTTCTACAATGTAGATCCCGTCCTGAAACGTTCTTGGATCTCTATTTCCTTTTTTAGACAACTGTTCTATTCTAGCTGCTGTCTGTGATACCTTGTCTTTATCAGGCCCCGACACTGTGATTTCTTCGCCGTCTACCTGTACGTCAACTCCATCCATTATCTCTGCTTCTCGTGGCTTCCTTTCTCCCATGAAGTTTTCGACAACCAGCTTATCTCCCTGTGTCTTGATTGTCATCGGGAAGTGTGCGTATACTCCTTTCAGTCGGTAGACGTGTTCTTCTTCAAGGCCTTCAATCATGTTGTCGTAGTGTCTGCTGAAAGTCTTGACGATGCTTTCGATATTGGCCTTGTCTCTGTCTGTTGAGAATACTATTTCGTCGTCCTGTACGTCTATATCAATCTGTGCGTGTTCCAGTTTCTTCTCTACTTCCTGAGAGCCGTCAGATACCGTGAGGATTCCCCCTTCGTATTTTGCCTGGAAGTCTTCCGGAATATCTTTTGTAATCTGCATCTTTTTCTTCACACCTTTTTAGTAGACGTATCCGAGGAGTTTGCCTCCGATCTGTTCTTCTCGGGCTTCTTCATGTGTCATGACGCCCTGAGGGGTTGTAACGATAAGTTTGCCGAATCCTCGTGCCGGAAGGTATCTTTGAGCCCATTTCTGATATTCGTTATTGCTCATCGAGAACCTTGGCTTGATCGGCTGGCATTCATTGATTTTCTCTGTTACTTCTACCTTGAACTTGCCTCCTTTACCGTCTTCAACAAGTTCGAATACACCGATGTAACCTTCCTGCTGAAGCTGGACAAGCACGTTCTTCACAAGATTGCTTGTCGGGGAAATCACTGCGTACTCATTATCTGATCTTGCAGCATTGTTAATCGATGAAAGTGCATCGCTCAGTGTGTCCTGTGTCATTATTCGAAAACACCCTGTGTTTTCTGTGAATTCATAAAATCTTCGATTTTAGTCATGTTTTTCTCCTCCGTTCTAACTCAGCTGCTCGAAGCCAAGTTCTTCTGCGATTTCACGGAAGCACTGTCGGCAGTAGTCAAGCCCGTACTTCGAGATGACTCCTCTACCTGTTCTTCCGCATCTTCTGCATTCTTTCTTGGATTTTCCGTAATCTCTCTCCTTCGGAGTATTATGCTTCTCAAACTTCTTCCTCTTACCTTCCTTGTGCTTAATCTGATCAAGTACTTCTTCATATGACATAATTTAATTCACCTCTACGCCGAGCTCTTCCTCGACGAACTCACGGGCCTCATCATCACTTATCAAATGATCCTTACCAATATCACGAGGCTTGTGATCTCTCTTCTTAACCCTGTAACCAGGCCTCTCCAACTTCACAGCAACCTCGAAACCACGCATACCGATATCAGAGTCGTAGTCAACACCCGGCACATCGATGTACTCTGAGATACCGAATGCGAAGTTGCCGTTGCCGTCAAAGGCCTCTCCACTTATTTCATTGTCAGCTGCCGGAAGTACTTTTTCAAGGAATTCACGGGCCTCTTCTCCTCTCAAAGTAGTCATTACTCCGAGATTCAGGCCTGCTCTTTTTCCGAAGCTCTTGGCATCTTCTCCTGACTCTGTTCTCACAGGCTGGTTTCCTGTCAGTTTCTCAATCAGCTTATAGGATTTCTCTACTTCATCTCCTACTTGGCCTGTTCCAATATTGATTACTACTTTTGCGATCTCTATTTCCTTCATCACGTTTTCAGCCATTCTATTATTCACCTGTAGTTGACGCCTGTAACGGCGACAAGGTTTTCTTGCTGGGTTTCGTATTCCACTCCTTCCTCATTCTCAATCAGTGCAGTGTTCGGATTCATGCCTCTGTCGTTAAGTTCCTTGACTTCAGCTGTCTCTCCTGCGTGACTACCTTTTACTACTAGGGCCTCTGCACCCTCCTCAAACTCTACTTCCTCAACTCCATCTCCGAAGACGAGAGTGTTTCCTGTTGAAAAACTGTCTCCTGTCCTGTAGTTCTCTCCGTTGTGAAGCCTGTAAACAAATTCATCTCCTTCAACAGACTTGTCAACCACCTTGGCAAACACTGTATCGTTTTCTACCCGGACGAAATCCAGATTATCTCTGTTCTTGAGAACCCGGAAGGCCTCTCCAGTTTCCGGGAGCTCAATCAGGTCAAGGATTCCCAGGCCTTCCTGGATATCTCCGATTCTATCTCCATTTCTCAGTAGATCGCCGTTCGTAACAATCTCTGTTGCTTCTTTACTGCTGTCAGCGTATCCAACTACATCCCTTAGAAACAGGACTGCAGGAACAGCTGTATCAGCGTTTCTTGAACCTTTAATAGTTGAGACGTAAGTCGTCTCTTTCCTCTCAACCGGGTAATGCTTTGGTGCTGAAAGCCTCTTCTGGTGATTGCTCATTAATTTTTCAATCCTCCTTTTTACCTTCTAAATACTCTATCATGGTTTTACGATTCTTTCCAGACTTCTCCGCCTCAATCAAGGCCTCGTAGTCAGGACTATCAATCTCCTCAATAGCATCCTTTGCCTCACCGATAGTGCCGGAAACAATACCGTCATAATCAGTTGAGGCCTCATCCTCTTCCTCTTCAGACTCCTTTTCTGCCTCTGAATCATCTTCCTGATCTGAGGCTTCTTGATCAAGTTCTTCTTCGATTTCTTCCTCAATCTTCTTGAGCTCTTCTTCGGAGACTCCTTCATCTTCCTTCTCTTCGTCTTCTTCTGTGTCGTCTCCGTCCTGTAACTGCTCAATCATTTCTGCTTCTTCATCCTGTTCAAGAGCTTCCTCGACTTCATCCTCTGATACCTTGATGGATTCAAAGTCGTCGATTGCGAACTCTGATACTCTTTTCTCGTCTGAAAGATTCAGTCCCTGAATCTGAAGATTTGAAGGCCTCAGAGGGACTTGGTTCTTTGATCCATCTACGGCTGTTTCCGTGATGCCGTTTACATATACTTTCTGATTATCTCTATCGATACGGTTTACGATGCCTTCCCTGCCTTTATGATCTCCACGCATTACTTTGATACGATCTCCGTTTCTCAGGCCCAAGTTGCGTGTATCAAGTTCTTCTCTAATTACTTCGGAAAGATTTGCTGAAATAAAATTATCTTTTACGTGGTTCGGAGCGTTCTGCCTGTACTTCCTCTGCTTCTGAGGATCAGTACTTGATTTCCATGAACTACTCCAGTTACTTGTCTGTCTCATTGATTTTATACCTCTATACTACCTTTGAAGCAATTTTTCCTACAGGACTGAAGCGTTGGACAACTTCTTTTGCAATAGGACCTTTTGTTACAGAACCCTTTGGAAGGCCTCCTTCTTCAACAAGTACTGCAGCGTTGTCTTCAAATTTCACGCGCATCCCGTTAGGCCTCTGGTATTCTTTGCGTTGTCTTACGATGACTGCTTCGAATACCTGTCCTTTGACTTCTTCGTCTCCTTTAAGGATTTTGACTATGACTACGTCGCCGACTCCTGCAGAGTTTCTTCTGCTTCTTCGGCTTGCCTGACTTTTCACTCCGATTATCTTCAGTCTCTTTGCTCCGGAGTTATCAGCACATTCAAGTTCTGCGCCGATGTCCAGCGTCCTTGTAATATTTGCTCCGATAGGCTTCATTACAGTTTTACACCTTTACTCCTCTACTTCTTCCTCTTCGTCCAAAACGTTCAGGACGACATGGCTCTTGGTTTTGGAGATAGGCCTTGTTTCTCCGACCTTTACACGGTCACCTTCCTCTAGCTCCACGCCTTCAGGAACGTGTACGGAGATCTTAGTATTACGTCTTTCATACCTCTCGAACTTCGGGACTTTCTCAGCGTACTCCCAGCGGACAGTAGCTGACTTATCCATCTTATTAGATATAACTCTACCAACAAATGTTCCTCCTTTTACCGGGTACTCAGATTCAATTTCAGATTCTGCTGTCAAACTTGATTCACCTCTAATTTTTTCGACTCTCAACTATGTTCCGCCAGCAACATCAAAGGCTAAAAGGAGCAAAACCTGCAAACAAGCGGGTTTTTCCATTCACCCCTGAAAGTATCG
>JALDAN010000038.1 GCA_022729355.1 Candidatus Nanohalarchaeota archaeon
CAGTAGTTTGTCGGTGGCTTCGTTTCTGTGGAACTCTCCCTGTTTCAGTTCCTGGTCCTGTGCCAGTGTTTTTTCTTCTCCTTCAGGTATGAAGTAGCTGTTGTAGGGGAGGTGTGGATGTGATTCTCCTTTCTTTTTCTGTGGGATTCGGCCTTTCATTTTTCCTGTGAAGACTTCTACTTCGCCTTCCTGAATCACTGCTACTGCTGTCTTGAAGTAGGCCTCTCTACTGTTTTCGTCCTTCATCATGTCCAGTAGTTTGCTTACTCCGGCTGTTGATGCGAAGAATGAGGCCTCTGCACCGGGAAAGCCGTCCAGTGTTTCGACGAAGAATCCTGTGTCTTCAACTACAAGCTTTGCGTCGCTGTTTATTTTTCCGGAGGCCTCTGCTGCTCTGTAGGAGTCCAGTGCTTTCTGTCTGGCCACATCTTCTACGTCAGGTGCGTGTATCTCGTGTATATCGACTTCGATTCTTTCGAGTTCGAGGCCTCTGTCGTTGAATCTTGGTTTCATCTCTCTGTACTTTCCTTCGTTGCCTGTGGCGATGAAGACTTTCTCCATACAAGTTTTTGTGGAGGCCTTTATTTGTGAATCTTTCCCCAGCCAGTTTTCTGTATTTTTATAAGATTCTCAATCCGTGTTGTTTTCTAGGTGAATCAAAAATTACTGAGGACAGGATCGTTACTGTGACTTCTGCATTGCCGTATGTGCATGGAGTGCCGCATCTTGGAAACTTTGCAGGAAGTGTTCTACCGGCAGAACTTTACCATAGATACCTCGACCTGAGAGGAGTGAAAAACGAGTTCATATGTGGAGGAGACGTCCACGGAACACCTCTGGAACTGGAGGCCCTGGAGAGAGGAGAGGATCCACGTGATATCAAGGACAGGCAGAACAAGAAAGTTAAGGAGGCCTATGAAAGCCTTGACGTAGACTTCTCCATCTTCTCAGATACACACAGTGAGTACAACAGGAAGCAGACGCATGAAATGTTCGAGGAGCTTTACTGTAAAGGCCTGATCCGTCAGAAGCAGCAGACGATGCCTTACTGTCTTGACGACGAAAGATTCCTTCCGGACAGATACATCGAGGGAGAGTGTCCAGAGTGCGGAGGCCTTGCGAGAGGAGATCAGTGTGATGACTGCGGCAAGTTGATGGATCCTGAGGATATCATCGATCCTGAATGCCAGATATGTGAAGGAAATAATATAGAGTTCAGAGATACAAAGCATCTTTTCCTTGATCTCACAGAGTACAAGGACGAATTAAAGGAGTGGATTGAAGAGGAGAGTCCTGTGCCAGATAATATGGAGAGTCAGGTTCTCCACGATATTGAGGAGGCCGAGGATCGTTCTATTACACGTGATCAGGATTGGGGATTCGATGTTCCGGTCGAAAGAGTAAATGAAAGAATAGAAGAGGAAGGCCTTGACGTTGAAAAGCTGGATCCAGAGGTTTACGATGGTAAGGTTCTGTATGTCTGGTTTGACGCTCCTATCGGATACATCGGGTTCACTAGAGAGCTTTTAGACGATGATGAAGAATGGAGACAGCACTGGAACAAAGATGCCGAGGTAACTTACTCGATCGGAAAAGATAACACTATCTTCCATACTGTGATCTTCCCGACGATGCTTCTCGGGGCCTCTAACGATGATATTGAGTACTCTCTCCCGGATTACGAGTTCATCCAGCAGTACCTGATGTGGGAGGAAGGAGCTTTCTCAAAGAGCCGGAACAGAGGAGTCTTCATCGATGAAGCAGTACAGCATTATCCTGCAGATTACTGGCGCTTCTACATCGCAAAGATGCTCCCAACAGACCACGACACAAACTTCGCATGGAAAGACTTCGAAAGCGAGATCAACAATGTCCTGAACGACACAGTCGGAAACTTCGTCAACCGTACACTATCACTTTCAGACAAATGGTTTGACGGAGAAGTTCCTGTCGGAGAACTTACAGAGAAAGACAGAGAAACAGTTGAAGAAGCAGAGACACTGGCAGAGGACTACATAGAGGCCTTTGAAAACAAGGAGTTGAGTGAGGCCCTGGAGCATGCTGTAGGCCTTGCAAGGCTGGGAGATCAGTACTTGAGCAGTGAGGAACCGTGGAACAATGAGGATAGAAGAGAGGAGACTATCCATGTTGCCTTACAGATAATCCGTGCACTTGGTGTCACACTCTACCCTTTCACCCCGAATACTTCCGAAAGAATAGCGGAGATGCTGAACGCAGATATACATACTTCTGAAGGAGTAGATGAGTTACTGGATCCTATGCTTGGAGGCCTGGAGCCTGGCCACGAGCTTGGAGAACGGAAGATCCTTTTCGAGAAGATCGATGTCTCCGAACACATCGACGATCAAGAAAAAGAAGAGGAAGAGGAGCCTTCTGATAACGTATTCAATATGGAGACTGTAAGCTTTGAGGATTTCCAGGATATGGATATGCGTGTCGGAGAAGTCATCAGTGTTGAGGATCATTCGAACGCAGACAGACTTTACAAGGTACGGATAGACGTAGGAGAAACTGTTCTGCAGACATGTGCAGGCCTCAAAAATCACTACTCGGAAGACGAGCTTGAAGGGAAGCAGGTCGTAGTGCTTGCAAATCTTGAGCCTACAGAGCTACGAGGAGAGACAAGTGAATGTATGATGCTGGCAGCAGAGGACGAAGAAGAAAACGTGTCCTTACTGACTCCGGATACAGAAATGGAGAAAGGCAGTAGTATCAAGTAGGCCTAGAGGAAGTCCAGAGCTCTTGAAAGAGGCCCTAGCAGAGAATCTATTCTGATAGCTGTCTTCACTGCTTCCGCCTGTGTACGCATCAGTTCCGAACTTTCTTCCGGAGGTCTCTGATCCTCTTCTTCAAGTATTCTATCTGCCTGTTCCTCAAGATATGATGTAGGGATATCATTCCCTCTATCTTTCTCGAATGTATCATGTGCCAAGGACAGTGTCTGTATGTGAGGAAGTCTATCTACACAGGCCTTCTCATTTTCCTCTCTGTTAAGTGCGTCCATAGGCCTTCCATCTATCACTGGAGTTACATGACTTCCTTCTGCTGTCTCAATCCAGTAAGATTTTCTCCTGTCGTATTGAAATAGTAAGTCTATGTCGAGGCCTGTCTGAAATACTTCTTCATGCAGTACAACTGCTTTGGTACGTCCATGGCAGTCAAGACTTTTTCCAGTATATATGTCGTCTAGATGACAGTTTCCTGCTTCATATCCTTGCTCACTTATCTCATCCCATAATTCGTATGCGTCGCCGAACTGTGAAAGATATTCAACGGCTGTAAAGGCCTCTTCCATAACGTCTTCGTGGCTTGAGAAAGGCTGCTCTGCCTTTGCGGCTTCATAAAGTAAGTTGCTCATTGACTCTTCAGTTTAGACTGATACTGACTTTCTTCAATTCAACATCGTTTTCAGGAAGCTCTTCCACAACTTCTGAAAGAGACTGTTCACACATCGATCGATAATCCTGACTGATAACAGATATCATATTTACTTTATAGTAACAACAATTTAAATGTTTTTTGGCTGTCTCCAAAAGCCACTTGAAATCTGATTCCTGCATATCGATTATGCCTGTAGATGTTGCTGTAGCTGTGGCCTATAATCCTGAAAAAGAGAAATTCCTTGTATTGAAGCGTTCTGACTTCTGTGAATTGAATCCGGGGAAATGGAACTTTCCATCGGGAAAAATAGAGGCTGGAGAGAAGGCCTCCGAGGCAGCTCTGAGAGAGCTGGAGGAGGAGACAGGCCTCAAGGGAGAACTTGTTCGCAGTGGTGAAACTTTCGAATCAAACTCTGCTGGAAAAACTTTCAAAGTCCATCCATTCCTTGTTATCGTAAATGGAGAAGTATTCTTGAATAAAGAGCATTCTGATTATGCCTGGATGGAGGCCTCTGAGATTTCTGAGTTGGATGGTGTGGATGATCTTGAGAGGAATCTTGATTCTCTCGGCGTTGATTACTGAAGTAAAAACTTATTCAAGCATTGCCTACGAATACTTGTTCGGAGGCCTTAAACTGGTATCATGAGTGAAGAATTCAGAACTGTTGTGAAGGCGTTGATAACTAATAATGGGAAAGTACTGATAGGCCGTAAAGAGGACGGAGATCATCCTATAGCCGGCGAATGGCATATACTTGGAGGCCATCTGGAAATCGGCGAACATCCGGAAGAAGCCGTGGAAAGAGAAGTAGAGGAGGAGACAGGCCTTGAAGTAGAAGTCCATCAGATAGTGGACGTAAGCACTTTCTCCTGGACAGATGGAGAGAAAGATTCACTTCAGATACTCTACCATACGGAAGCTGAAAGCCGGGAAGCAGAGGCCTCAAGCGATCTTTCGGATGTGAAATGGGTTTCTCCGGAGAAACTTGTGGAGGAGCTTGGAGAGAAAGATGCCTTCAGGATGAAGGAGAGAGATAATCAGCAGAAGTTTCTGGAAAAGATGAAGAAGGCACCGATATTCTGAACAATCACTTTTTTCTACTCGTCACTCCCAGTATTCTTATATGAAGACAAAAGGCCTCGCACTGTTCTCCGTACTGCTGATTTTCACAGGCCTTTCGTTAGCGGCTCCTCCTTATGAGCCAGGTATTGTGCTTGAGACACCTGTCAGTACTGAGGATGCTGTCTGTCAGGGATACTATCAGGAGCAGGAAACAGAGCAGGGCACAGTCAGTTTCAACTGGACTGTTGAGGACCAGTTCCAGATAGAGCTGAATAGTTATGAGAACGTTCCACCGGACACAAATGTTGAGGATACTCTTGACTCCTCGAACTTCGAGTTCGATGACTACCTGGCCTGTGAAGTGATTGTTGAGAATAACTTTGGTGAAAACAGTACTTTGGCTGATACAAGAGTTGAATCAGCGGTACCGGAAGTCCAAGAATACGAATTCCACAACTACAGCGATCAGCACGCCTTCAATACTTCAGCTTTGATAATGGATCGCGAAGGAACAGATGTACTCGAGGAATGTAGATTAGAGGCCTCCAACGATACTCATACAGAAGTCTTCGACATGGATATAGATGAGAGTGTCGGAGATGATACTCAGGCGGAGTGTTTTCAAAGCAACATCTCTCTTAATGACTTCCCGGTACTTCAAAATCTGGAGCTTAATTTGACTGTTGAGGATCATCACGGTAATCTGGGCAACGCCTCTGATACAAACGTTGTCCCTAATAATCCCCCTGAGATATTTGAAGTGAGGCCTGAAGATGATAGCAGGACTTCGGGAAGCGATATAGAGCTTCAGGCCAACTTTTTCGACAGAGACGGTGATGAAATGAATGTTACTTTCTACAGTGAACAGGCCTCTCCGGAGGAGATATGTACTGAGACTCTTTTCGAAGGTACAGTAGAGTGTGAATGGGAGGATCTTGAATCGATGCAGGACTATCAGTGGACTATCAATGTAACTGATGGTTTTGAGAATGTTTCAGAGACTTTTGAATTCCGTAATATCGTGGCTTCAGAGGTACGTGCAGTGACGGAGTTCGTTCACAGGTACTCCTCGGTTGTGATGCCGGCTGATGGAGCAAAGACTGTAAGATATGAAGTCGCCAATAATCATGATCAGTCAAAGGAGTTAACTTCGACTGTTAGCGGAGCTAATGCTGTTTTTGTTCGTGAGGAGAGTAATCAAATAAGCTACAGCCTCCCGCCGGATGAGTCCGAAGTCTTTGAAATCCGTTTGGAGCCTAATTCCGCCGGACAGGATGTACTGACAGTTGTAACTGAGAATGAAAATTTCGATATAACGAATGAAGATTCAATGGAGGTATTCGCCAGACATCCAGGAACTACGACGCCTGAAGTACCGGGAATCGGTTTTATACATGTAATGTTTCTTCTGATGGCGGCTACTCTCTTCTATTACCGACGACTCTGACGATGTAGCCTGCAACTCGATTCCTTAATTTCTTTGATTCGAACTCGTCAGTTTCCCTAAGAACTTCCTTGTTCTCATCGAAATCCTCTGAAAACTTTTCTGGCTCTGCCTCTACAAGATCCTTGGCAAGCCTCTTGATGTATGTCTGTCTTACCTTACTCATATACCATACACTGGCAGATAAATTTCTTAAACCCCTACCAAATAGCGGGAGGTCTCTGAAGATCAACGGTCATCAGAAGACAGTTAAATTATATGTCGCTTATAAAAGGTTTTGCCTTTATATTGTTGTATACAAGGAGGTGTTTTAGAGTATGGAAGGAACAGTAACGTTTTTCCACGACAAGAAGGGATACGGATTCATCGAAACAGAAGAAGAAGATGATGACGTCTTTTTCCACGTCAGCAGCCTTGACGGCGACGACGTAGAAGAAGGTACAGAAGTGGAATTCGAGACCGAAGAAGGAGACCGAGGTCCTGAAGCAGTAAACGTCGTAGAACTATAAGAAATCAGATTTCTTATACAGACACGAGGTTTACCACAGTAAGCCCACCAAAAACGATTCAACATTTTTTATCACATATCATTTTATCTATTTATTCTACAGCAGAACACTTACATATACAAAAATAGAGGAGGCCTTTTCCAGTATATGACAGAACTCCTGTACAGTCCTAGTAACGAGTACCAGAAGGAATTCAAGGCACAAGTAATTAAATCAGATGAAGAGGCCTCTTACATCGTACTTGATCGTACTCTTTTCTACAAAGAGGGAGGAGGCCAGCCGCCTGATCACGGAAAAATAAAATGGGGAGAAAATGAGGCCTCGGTGACTGACGTACAGAAAAATCATGGAGAGATACGTCACTACATAGAAGGCCCGATACCTGAAGAGGGAACTGAAGTGAACGGAGTAATTGACTGGGAGCGCAGATACAAGCATATGAAGATGCACACCGCTCAACACATAATCTCCAAAGTAGTACTTGAAGAGTATGAGGCCTCTACAGCAGGAAATCAGATTCATGAGGATCGGAGCAGAATCGACTTTGAGCCCGCGGACTTTGATGAAGACGATATTGAAAAGATAGAGAGGAAATCGAATCAACTGATTGAGGAGGATCTGGAGCTTGAGAAAACTGAAAGGCCTAGAACCGAGTTAGAGGAGGAAACAGAGGACGGCAGGACAAATCTTGACTTGATCCCTAGTCACATTGATCCACTTCGAGCTGTGGAGATAGGCCAAATCGATATATGTCCCTGTGGCGGCACGCACGTTGACTCTACAGGAGAAGTCGGAGGAATCGAAATAGTAGAGAGAAAAAGTAAAGG
>JALDAN010000014.1 GCA_022729355.1 Candidatus Nanohalarchaeota archaeon
ATCGAGGCCAGTATCGAAGGCCTGGAAAAAGCCAATACACGTGTAATAGACGATGACGCAGACAGATACTTCTTCGTCGCACAGCCTGAAAAGCTGAAGATCAAAGGCCTGCCAGAAGACATTGAAGCTGATATGCAGGTACATCCAGAGCATCCTGAAAGAGGCACTCGAAGCCCTAAACTGGATATCGAGGATGGAGAGCTGGAGATATTCATAGACGCTGAAGACTTTGAAGACGGCTTCTACAGACTGAAAGGCCTCTGCAACATCGAAATCAACGGAGAAACAGCGGAGTACATGGAAGGAGATCACAAAGTCGCTTTAGATAAAGACGCTGACTTCATCCACTGGACACCAGAATACAGTGAAGAGGCCTCCGTCAAAATGCCGGATGGCAGGACTGTAGAAGGCCTGATCGAGCCGAACAGCATCAAAGAAGATGAGGTCGTCCAGTTCGAGAGATTTGGCTTTGTCAGATACGATTCATCCGGGGAAAACGTCTTTTACTACGCACATAACTAGATGTGGAGGCCTCTAAATTACTTTTCCTCTTTTCAATAGGTTTTTACAGGTATTTCTGCTTTCTGTTCCTCTTTTTTCTTGTTCTGTAGTACATGAATTGTTTTTATGCTGAGAATCTAGGACTATTATCCACAAGGAGGAGGGGATTGAAACTTTGAACTTGATGACTTACAAACTTGGCAACTGCGTTGTATGTGGTGAAAGAATCTATTCTGATAAGGATTACGTGAGGTCAGCTGAGGGATACTGCTGTAAAGAATGCGTCACTACACAAAAAAATACAGATAGTCTTAAAGCATAAAGCTGCAGAGAGCTCTCTTTCAAATTCTTCAAAAAGCAGTGATGGGAAAGCCGGGAATCGAACCCGGGACCTCTGCGTATCTCACAATTTTTTCTGGATTTGTACTTTAATCATTGGACAGAGGCCTCTCCAGAAAAAAGGCCTTAAGTCCTCATTACTCACAACGGAATGTTATGAGCGCAGCGCTCTAACCCCTGAGCTACTTTCCCATCAGGGCATATTTACTTTGTTTGAAGTCAAGTTTTATGAATTGTTCAACTGATCTCTGGGAAAAAGAAATAAGGAGATTATGGAGCAGGTAAGTCCTGGAAGGACTCTCCAATCTCATCGAGTGCCTCCATGTATTCGTCATTAATGAAGGCCTGTTCCGTCTGCCAGCCTATTTCTTCGTAGGCGTCGAGTCTTGCTCCTACTTTAGCGGTTGCCATTGTATCTACTTCATCCATCTCCCAGCCGTACTCCTCGCTGAGGAAGTCTTCCAGACCTTCAACGTCTCCCTGATACTGTAGTTCTCCTGATCGGAAGACTGTTATCCTGTCCTCTTCAGGTTCAAGCAGGGCTGTAGGCCTATCGAAGTGGATCACTCCATCTTCCGTCTCCATGTGCTCCAAGTCATAGACTTTCAGTTCTCCCGACTTGACACTATCTGAATCTATCTCTACTACGTGATCATTCATCAACTCTTTGCTGACATCTTCTGTTACCTCCCATGTGTAGGCTGTGGAGTATCCTCCTGCCTCTGTCTCCATGACTGGCATCCCTTCAGGTGCTTCCTGTGAGGCCTCGTAGTAAAAGACGTCTTCTGCCTCCGGTAGAGTGCTTTCCTGATCTTCAGAGGCCTTCCTGTATTTCCTCACTAGATTGTACTCCAATTCTGTGTCTCTTATCGTTTCAGGGATGCCTAACGCTGTTTCATCCTTTTCTCTGATGAAGACTGTTTCTTCTGTTCCTTCTCTTGCCTGAGCTTCCTCAATTGATTCATCTTTTTCCTTGATACCCATCTGACCGTCAAGTCTCTTCGGTTGACTTGGTGCACCTGCATCTCTTATCGGCAGGACTAGGACGTCATCTTCCAACCTGTTGAGCAGGCCTGCTCCAAGTCTTGTGTCCGGAAGCCTTTCATCATGCTTCATTTTAATCACCAAGCAATAAATGGCTAATTAATCTAATAAAATTAACTCAAAAACAGTTTTTTAGATTAATAATGGCTGAAGGCTATTTTTTAGTTAAATTATCTCTATTTATGTCTTTTTGATGTATATTGAGTCTATTTAGGAGATAGAATGAGATAGTGGTTAGGGTTTTGGTAGGGGTCTGTAGAATTAATCTAAGTTGTAAAGAAGTATTTAGAGGCTTGAAAGAATTTGGATGGGTTCGCCCAGATTTGAACTGGGGATCTCCTCCACGTCAAGGAGGTGTCATAACCGAGCTAGACCACGAACCCTTCACTGCTGTAAAGACTGTTATGGGCGGATACTTTTTTGTACGTTAAAGATGCGAAGTGAGATAAGAAAATCAATAAGATATGTAGCCAGTGCTTATTTAGTGTTCTTTTTTACGGATACCAGTCTTACCATTGAGACATTGGTGATATTACCACAGTCACTGCAGACTACCTTCACCCAATCGACGTTAGGTTTATCCACGCTGTTGACATGTAGGTCGTTCCCGCATTCTTCGCATTCTGGAGCCATTTGAATTTTTCGTCCTCGTATCACCTATTTACCAACGGCCCTATTTAAGCCTAACTGCCTAATAGAAGGCCTCTCCTACTAGTTTTCGGAAATATTAAATATCTTGCGGTGACTGTGAAGTTATGGTAAACAAGTGGCATGACTATGAAACCGGTCCCAATGCACCGGAAGAAATCTACGCAGTAATCGAAAATCCTACCGGGACACAGAACAAATACGAATACGACAAGGAAAAAGAGAGTGTAGTACTTGACAGAGTACTTCATTCGTCAGTAAACTATCCTGGCGACTACGGATTTATTCCACAGGCCTACTATGAAGACGGAGATCCAATGGATATCCTAGTTGTCACCACACATGCTACGTTCCCAGGATGCGTGATGGAAGTAAAGCCTATCGGAATCATGTACATGGACGACGGTGGAGAACAGGATGACAACATTATCGCAGTGCCAAGTGAGGATCCTAGATGGGATAACGTGGAAGATCTGGAAGATCTGAATGAGCACAAGAAGAAGGAGATCGCTGAGTTCTTCAAGACATACAAGAATCTGGAACCGAAGAAAGAAGTAGAGATCGAAGGCTGGGGCGGAAAAGAAGAGGCCTACGAAGCCGTTGAAAGAAGTCAGGAGCTTTACTCAGAGAATTTCGAATAACGAGTGAGAGGGCTTCACAGGCCTTTCTTCAATATTATTCTCTTTATCGTACGAGAATCATTTCTTCGTCAAGCCTCTGGCTGTCTATATGTATAGTTTCAAGACCTGTAGATCTCTTGACAATATTCGCCAAGTCAGAAGGCTCTATCTCTTCTAAAGGGAACTTAAAATCTTCAAGTACCGGGAAGTAGTCTGAAAAACCTGATTTTTCCGTTGAAAAAACGTTGCTATTGATATCTTGTCCAACTTCACGCATCAACACCATGTCCAGGCTTTCTTCTACGAGGCCTGCCATTGAGGTGTAGTTGGAGGCATATGTATGATCTCCGTTCCCTCTGTATATGCTTGGCCGCGGAGCCACAAGAATTGATGCCTCAGAGCCCAGAAAATCCTGTTCAAATGACTGTTGAAAGACGTTGCCAGTAATATCGTAATCCCTGGCTTCACATCCGTTTATACCGATCCAGTAGTCCTTTGTATCTATTCCTGCTTCTGAAAGGCCTCTACTTGTCCTGTAAAGCCATTGATTATCATACTCTCTTTGACTTGCGCCTACTCCTATTAGATCTGCAGTTTCGGCTTCAAGTTCCTCGGCAATATACTCCCACACCACAGACATTTGTTGTAACTGTAGCGTAGAAAATATTATATTGTTATTCTAGTTTTTCTGTCCAGAAGCTTTCGCTGATCCAGTCAGCCAGTTGCATTCTATTTGATGGCACCGCATCACTGCGGGAGAACTGGCCGTAGAAGGCCTGATCTACGTAAGTTCCAGGATTGATGTACACTAACTCACGTTCATCCGTATCAACCACCACGTCTTCATTTTCTCTCCTTTTCGGATAAATTATTCTGCTGTTCCCGGATAGCCGTCTCCCTGCCTGATTCATGTCATCGAATCTGTGACTCCACTCCTCTTGATGCAGTAGTTCAGGAATTTCTGATAGAGGCCTTCCATCAGGTCTTTCTAGCACAGTGTATGGCTCAATTCCTTCCTCTTCCGCTCTCAAACCTACCTCAAATCCAGGCACTTGGATAAACTGATCCAGTTCTGAGAGATTGACTAGATAGGCGAGATGGTGCTTCATCTTCTTTGGAAAATCAGCGTCTACTAGTTCAGGCACAACTTCAAAGTACTCGCTGTCAGAAAGATACTGATTGCCGTAACAGTCAGTTCTCCACGGAGAGAAATCATGTTCTTCATAGTCAAATCCTGGTAAAGAGCTTATCTCAAGTCTTTCATCCATAACATTGAAGTCGAAGCTCTCCTCCCCTATAGCCATCATCAGACTTTCAGTTAAGTAAATGAATTAAATCTATCCCTCCCTCTCTAGAATCTTCTATCAAGATCCTCCATGTCCATTTCTTCGAGGCCTTCTCGAATCTCTTGAGGGCCTCTGTATACTTCCAGCGTATCTTCTCTTTGTATCTCCAGACGCGGAGAAATCGCTTCATCACTCAGTTCTGTATCATACTCAAGATATGCAGTTTCAAGTAGATCCTCGGCCTCCTTAAATAGCTCATCTTCCATGTCCGGAGTATAAAGTGTTACAGAGGGCATAGGCCTTCATTTGTTTTTCAATATTTTTTAGCTTCCTGTGCTTGAGTATCTTGAGAGGCCGAACTTCCAGAACTGATATGCCGCTAGATACATGAGCGGGCCTACTATAAGTGAGAGTATTTGCCAGAATCTCCATTCTTCAAGGCCTAGCAGGAATGTTGTGGGGAAGAAGCTGGCGAAAGCTATCGGCACCAGTGTGATGAGCAGTATCTGGATTGACTGAGAGAAGATGCTGTAAGGATACTTTCTGAAGTCACTTATCTGGAAGAAAAGCCAGAAAACTGCCTGACTTCTGCCTGTCCAGAAAGCTGTTGTGCCGAATACCAGAAAGATGGATGCAATCACAAGTACTCCTGTGAAGATAGATGTCAGGGCGTAAAGCAGTATTAATGGCGTCAAAGTGAGGCCTATCTGAGTCCATGCGTATACGATTATGACAATATTTGCCAGTAGCTTTGAGATATTATCATCTGCTATGTACCTTGCGAAGACCTGGAAAAGCATGTTCAGAGGCCTTACAAAATATCTGTCCATCCTTCCTGATATGATGTAGTCCTCCCCCATCCTGTAAAGTGAAAACAGGAATACGTGATGCAGATTAAGTATCAGGCCTGAAAATCCTGTAAGCAGAAGTATTTCATTGAACGTCCATCCCTGAATGTTTTCCACCTGTGTGAAAAGCAGTGAAAGGAAGGCAACTGCGAATATCAGGTTAATTAACTGACTGGTGAATCCTAGTACAAAGTCTGCCTTGTAAATAAGTCTGGACTTAATATACATTCTGAAGAACTTCTTGTAGACACTCCAGTGCTTCTTCAAGTTCTCTATCCTCGACTGCTCGCCCCTGTAAGTCTTTGAATCACTCATTTTTCTATCCTCCCTGTACAGTCAGTTTCTGTTTGGCTTTTCTCCACATCAAGTGGGCTAAAATGAAAAGGATTACAATCCAGAAGATCTGAAGTGCGAAGATAGATATTATTGCCTGTCCAGAGGCCTGACCTGTGAAGATCTGTATAGGCGCATCCGCCATCGCCCTGAACGGCAGAACATTGAATATATCTGCCAGTGCAGGAGGCAATAGATACAAGGGAAACAGTACCCCTGAAAAGAGGTCCTGTACAGTATTCCTTGTCATTCTGATGCTCCAGTCAACCTTAGTCCAGAAAACAAGCATCGCACTGGAATAAGCCAGCAAGAACACCAAGTTAAATGCCAGAAAAGTACTTATTATAAACGCTACCAGTGAAAGGCCTGTAGGAAGCGCTATATCGAATAATAACACTCCGAAAAGTGCTATCGGAAGTGCTTTTGCCAGTGAATTGAAGGCCACCCAGCCGATTTCATGGAAGTATACATGACTCATGAGGCTTAGAGGCCTCTTCAGTTCGTTTACGATTGTTCCTTTCCTGACCCTGTATCCTATAAACTGTTCTGTATGAAGGAATGCTGCGTTGGAGACTACCTGTCCTGCCACCAAGTACGTCATTACCTGCTGGAGGCCTCCCTCTATCTCCCCTGATGCGTCTATGGCGCTCCAGACTGCGAAGTAAAGGATCAGAAAAACTACTGATGAAAGAAAAGTTGTCAATGCGTCCAGTCTGTATGCGGTGGCCTGTTTGAACGCGTTTCTAGCGACTGCGTAGTATTTCTTCCAGTTAATCATTCTTCCAGGCCTTCATTGTATATTTTCTTGACTACGGATTCGATATCCGGTTCTTTTATCTGGAAATCCAGTACTTCGTACTCCTCAAGGACTTTACGCATCAGGTCACTGGCAGAAATCTCTTCTCTATCAAAGACAACTTCTATATGACTATCCTCTTTCTCCACACTCTTAACACCGTCAATATCCAGCTCAAAGGCCTCTTCATCTCTTATATCCATGATCATCCTTCTGGATGTGAATCGGTTCACCAGTGCATCCAGTTGGCCGTCGTAGATCTTCTTTCCTTCATCCAGCACTATGATTCTCTCACACAGATCCTCTATATCATCGATATCGTGAGTAGTCAGCATCACAGTGATATCCTTCTCCCTGTTCATCTTCCTGATGAAGTCTCTGATCCTCTCCTTAACAGCCACATCTAGGCCTATAGTCGGCTCATCCAGATACACGATCTTCGGATGATGCAGGAAGGATGCCGCCAGTTCACAGCGCATCTTCTGTCCCAATGAAAGCTTCCTTACAGGCTGATCCCAGAACTCGGAGAGCTGAAGCACTTCATCGAACTCGTCAATCCTCTCATCGTAGGCCTCATCACTAACTTCATAGATCTCTTTGAGGAGCCTGAAGGATTCTTTGACGGGTAGATCCCACCAGAGCTGTGTTTTCTGGCCGAAGACTACTCCAATGTTCATGGCGTTCTTCTTTCTCTGCCTGTGTGGGTCACGGCCATCGACCTCTATACGGCCCGATGTAGGCTCCAGTATTCCCGTCAGCATCTTCACCGTAGTGCTTTTTCCAGCTCCATTGGCTCCGATATATCCAACTACTTCACCAGCCTCTATCTCCAAGTCTATGCCCTCGACCGCCTCCACTTCTCTGAAATCCCTGCTCACGAAGTTCTTCAGGTAGTCTTTGAGGCCTTCACCCTGATTGTAGATCCGGAAAGTCTTGTTCAGGTTTTCTGCTTCAATTAGGGTCATGAAAAGATTTTATGAAGGCTATTTTTAAGAAATAAATATGGCTTCAGTTGAGATAAGTGTAGTCATCATCACCGAATGTCGCTGAGTAGACTTCATCAACGGACTTTAACTGCATTTCATCATCTTCATACCCGCCAAAGAAGTCTTCTCCTGTAACGCTGTAATGTAGGCTTCCAAATTCTCCGTCAAAAGTTATGTTGTAGCGATCAATCGAAGATTTGAAAGGCCTGTACTCATCCGTCATCAATTCTAGGAAACTGTTTCCCAGATCTTCAAGGCTTTCCTCCTCCAGGACTTCACCTACAGCACTGTATTCTGAGAAATCGACATCAACTTCCGCCGTCAGATCAAGAGTATTAGAGGAAAGAGCCATCCTGTCACGATCCAACCACTGCCTGCCTGTACTCAGAAAAACATCATCATGAACATCCTGTAAATCATCTTCAAGACCATATAAACGTTCTTTAGAACTCTTACGGCGCTTATAGGCCTCTCTACCGAAAAGACCAGTCGCAATCGCTGACCAACCAGCCAGAAGCCCTCCAACCAAAGACATAATAGATAATAAAAACAAGAAATCTTTTTAACTTTCTGGTAACAACATGACTGAGGATTTATTCTAACGCAAGCACCAAGACCACCATATGTGCAGTTATTCTCTTACTTTGACAGGGACGCCTTTCTCTTTCAGGAGCTCTACCTGTCTTTTGACAAAATCCTCTTCGTTGCTTCCTTTCGTGGCAATCATATAGACCTGTGCATCTCCGAAAGGCCTCATGACTCTTCCTGCTCTCTGTGTAGCCTGTCTCCGGCTCCCTCCCTGTCCTGACATGATGATTCCGACTTCTGTATCCGGGAGATCGAGGCCTTCATCCCCAATACGGGATACGATAATTGTAGTTAGTTCTCCTTGTCTGAAGTCTTCAAAGTATTCTTCTCTTTCCTCAAAATCTGTTTCTCCGGAGATAAATGGGATATCGAACTGTTCTGAGAGATCTTCTCCCTGATCAATCCAGTCGCAGAACACGATCGTCTTCTCTTCTTCGTGCTCTTCGAGTAAGCGCTCCATGTTCTGTTTCTTCGCTGGATTCTTGGATGCTATTATCGATTTCTTGATTCCGGAGGCTTGATCGTATTCATGTCTGTGATAGTCTGAGGCCCATTCCACTAGCTGTATTTCCACGTCTGGCTTGACTACGTGGCCTTCTCTGAAGAATCTGGCCCAGTCACTTCCAATCTCCGGGCCTATCAATGCGAATATCTCTCTTTCCTTGGAGTCCTCCCTTACAGGCGATGCTGAAAGGCCTATTCTTCGAGTACTTTGAAGTGAGGCTGTCTTCCTGAAGAGTTTAGAAGGGATGTGATGTACTTCGTCGAAGATGATAAGCCCCCATTCGTTTCTGAATAGCTTTGTCTTGTTTGCTGCCATGTGGTAAGTCGCTACAGTAACATCCTCCATATTCTTCTTGTCGCCGTGATACTCTCCGATCTGATCATCAGTAATAGTTGTTTTATCAAGTATTTCACGTTTCCACTGGTTAACCAGTGAGCGCTGAGGCACAAGAACCAGTGTAGGACTGTCGATCTTTGCCATCAGGCCTATAGAAGTGACTGTTTTCCCTGATCCTGCTGGATTAGCAAGTACTGCTGCTCTTTCTTCATGAGCTCGTTCAACGTACTCTTTCTGATAATCTCTGAGCTCTATATTCAGGTCTGCTCCGATCTTCCTGTCTGATTCACGGAACTTGGAGTTGTCCTCTACCGGGTAACCTTTCTTCAGCAAGGCCTTCTTGATCTCCGCTCTTGACTTTGCCCCCATCGCAATGCGAGACTTTGTATCAGACAAGTCTACGGACAGATTGTCTCTGATGTCGTCGATTCCACGCGCCCACTCCATACGTTCTGGATCTGTGGATACAAGTGCGTGGTAGCGGCCCTCGTGTTCGATTGAGAAAATCTCCTGTTTCTCGTAAGTCCTCTGAAGCCACTCTAGGAAATGAGGATAGTTTCCTACAAGACGTGTGTACTTCTCCTGAAGCTCCTCCAGAGACAGATTCGAGTTCCAGATATCCATCTCCTGGACCTTGAACTTGTAGTGCTCCTCACTGGAGGTCTCCATATGAGCAATGTTTGAGAACTCATTCAACGTTTCCTCAGAAGGATTAGATAAAATTATCTCCCTCTGTGGCTCGAAAAATACGACTTCATCCTTACCTGAAGAAGTCACCGCATCAATAAGCTCTTCTTTTGAAAGATCCTTAAGCTCCTCACGAGACATATCCTCAACATTTCGATTCGTCATGCCTTCACACGTTACAGCCAAAGCTTTTTATCACTGAAAACACCGCAAACAGAAAATGATAATATCCGGCGAACCACACAGTATAATTTATGAAAGTGGAACTGGAGGCCTTCACTGATTCCGGCGAAACAACCAACGAAATCACAAACGAGGACTACATCTGGAAAGGCCCGGAAAAAGGCCTTAACAGTGTTCTACTGCTTGACGGAACTTCTGGAACTACAGGCGACTTCGGCGCTGATGGAGAGAAGACCGGTGGAAGAATCTACGTGGAGACTATAGCAGAAAGCGTGGAGAAACAACTGACGGAGAGGCCTGATAAAGATCCTCAGAAAGCGTTGAAGGATGCTGTCAGGGATGCATGGGAGGCCTTCGAGGATAAAGGAGTTGAGGAACGGCAAAATTATTTCTCCGGTGAGGAGGCAACTGTAGCTGAAGCAACTACTGTTCCTGGAGCTGTAGGAGCTCTGGTGACTTGGAACAGCGAAAGTATCGAGTTGATGCATGTCGGGGATGTCGAGTCCTACATTGTTCTTGAGGACAGGATAGAATCTTTTTCCAACGAAGTACATCAGCGATTTGACGGCATAATGAATGAGAAGATAACCGAATTACGGAGTGAAGGAGTTGAGGATCCTGAGAAAAGGCCTGAAGTAAGGGAGCTTTGTAACTCTCACAGGGCCTCATCCAACTATCCAGGTACTTATCCTCAGATCAGTTTCAATCCACTGGCTGTAGAAAAAGGAGGGGCCAGAAAAACCTTTGAACGTGGAGAAGTTGAGAAGATTATCTTGAGTAGTGATGGAGCTACTCCAAGGATGCGACGCCTGTTCGAACTTGGTGAAGAAGGCCTCATTGATTTCCTGGAGGATAAAGGTGTTGAGGAAGCTGTCAGAAGGCTTCGTGAAAAGGAGGATGAGATAGAGCTGGATGAATTGAAGAACAGTGATGATGCAGCAGTCGCAGTTATAAAATTCTAGAGGCCTCTCCGCTTTTGCAGAAGAGATGTTTTGGATATGAAAGGCGAACTGATTAGAGAGCTTTCGAAAGTTGAAGGATTTGAGGATCCGAAGATTTCACTGGAGCAGTACGTTACTCCTCCTGATCTTGCAGGTGATCTTCTTTTTACGGCTTATATGCAGGAGGACATGGATGAAGTGCTTGATCTTGGTACAGGTACCGGCATAATGGCGATAGGAGCTGCTTTACTGGGAGCAGATGTAGTAGCTGTTGAGAAAGATGAAGAGGTCCTGGAGAAGGCGAAGGAAAATGCCAAGGCGCTTGGTGTTTCTGAAAGTATTGATTTCAGGCTCTGTGATGTGAAGGAGTTTCCTGAGGCCTGTGAAAAAGATTTTTTCGATGCTGTAGTTATGAATCCTCCTTTTTCGCAGCATTCTGATGAAGGCCTTGATTTCTGGGATGTTGCGACTTCACTAGGTGAACGTGTTTACAGTATTTCACCGGCGACCGGTCGTGAAGGTATTAAAAGCTTCATCGATTCTTCAAATCATAGAGTTATCGATCAGTCGGAGTACAGGATAGATCTTCCTGCGACTTACGGCTTCCATACGGAGGAGAGCCGGGAGACACTGGTCGATCTCGTGATAACGGAGGCTAATACATAATGGAATACGAAGCATTCGAGAAAGATGACAGGATGATCGTCGACATGAAACAAAACCACGCTCTGGCAAATCTTATCAGGAAGAAGGCCTGGGAGAACGACGGAGAAGCAGGATACGATAAAGGCCATCCACTGGGAGACGAATCCAATCTGATCATCAAGTCAGATAATCCTGAGGAAGTACTTCAGAACGCAGTTGATACAGCTATAGAGGAACTGGAAGAACTTCAGGGCCAACTGTAAAAGCCGCTCTACATATTTTTTCTCCACATCTGAATAGAGGCCTCGATTCGAGTTCTGCCAGATTTTTAAAATAGAGAGGCCTATATCTTCTTTTTATGAAGGATAAAATCCGTAGATTCAACGAGTTCGTGGAGGATAGTCGTTTCCTGCACGAGTCATACTTCATTATTCTGAGTGTTGTACTGGCTTTCGGTCTTTTGCAGACTTCCGGTGCAGCTCTTGGAACTGATAAGCCCGTGGTAACTGTTATATCGACTTCTATGTGTCCAGCACTACAGGTAGGGGACATACTTTTCGTTCAGGGACAGGAGTACGAGAATATTGAAAGAGACGATATAATCGTTTACGATGTTCCTCATATCGCTGAGATAACTGTGAATGGAGAGGATTACAGGCTTGAAGGCCTACGAGGGCCTAGCCAGTCAGTGGATACTGATATAGGTACTGTAAGGCTTGAAGAGGTGAGGCCTTCTGGAATGGATAGTTCACGTGACTCCGCTATATTCAGTATTAACGGTACTGTTGTCCAGTCTAACGGTCAGGACTCAGCTTTGCTTGAGGGCAACAGTTATGATTTCCCTGGCGGCACTTTGAGTATCAACTCTTTGATCGGGCCACCTCACGGCGATGTTCCTATCGTCCACAGAGTGATTGAGAAGAACGAGGATTATCTTCAGACCATCGGTGACAACAATGATGGCCAGCTCGAGTTCGAGAAACGTATTACTCCGGAACAGATTCAGGGAGATGTTGCTTTCCGTATCCCGTATGCAGGGCTTCTGAAGATTGGCTTGATGGACATCACAGGTTACACAGGTGAACCGTTCACGTTCGACAGCACTCCGTCATGCGGAAGAGCTTAACCAATTTAAATGTAAGGCCTACATTTAGCTTATCCATGGAGTTCTGTAAAGATGATGAATGCGGCGGACTTCTCGTATCGGAAAAAGTAAATGGCGAATCAGTCATGAAATGCAGGGACTGCGGCCAGATGCACGATGTTGATGGAAGTTACCGTGTAACAGAGACAAAGGAAGAAGATCCTATGGATCGCCTGAACGTCAATGAAGAAGGAGAAGACGAAAGCACAAGACCTACTACAGGAAAAGTCTGTCCTGTCTGCTCAGACAACAATCAAGATGAGAAGGAGCACGAATGGTGGATGGAGCAGACAAGAGCAAGTGACGAGCCGCCAACAAGGTTCTACAAATGCAGAGAATGCGGAAACGTCCACAAGGAATACGACTAGGAGAGAAATAAAGTATTAGTTTTTTTCACTGTCGGTTTCCTGTTCTTCAGAATCTTCTTTATTTTCAGAAATCCTTTCTGAAAACTGTTTTATTGATCCTCGGAGATCTTTGAGTTCTTCAGAAACGTTTTTCTGTCGTTCTTCAAAGCTTCTGTCTTTAGAGGCCTCCTCGGCTTCTATTTCTTGCTTGAGTTCTTCTGTTTCACCTATTTTTTCTTCGTGCTCTTCAAGTCTTCTTTCGAGGCCTGATGCTTTTTTCTCCAGACTTTGAGTCCGCTTTTGCAGCTTCTTTGTGTTTTTATGTGATTTCTTGAGGGTCTTCTGCATATTTTTCATAGTTTGGACAAGTTCTGATTCAAGATCTTCTATCTCATCGACTCTTCTTGATGTCTCTTTCTGTTGTCTGCTTAGCTGCGTGAAGAATTCTTTGAGTTCTCTGAGAGTAACCTGATCCTGAGGCTCCTCCATATAGTTGACAAACTCTTGTGTAGTTACAAATTTTTGTTCAAAACCGTCTAGGCGACGCCCTATATCTTGTACAGCACTATCAACAGCATTTAGATGTGACTCAAGATTTTCCAGCCTCTTCATCGCTGTCTCAAGGCCTTGACCGGTTTCCGAATCACTTCCAAACAAGCCCATATAAACAGATTGATAGACCCACGTATTTGAAGCTTATACCAGTATCGAGAACAAGCACGAATTAAAGATATTATTTACGGTTCGTGGTGTTTCTGGTTATTTAACGCCAGTTCTGCTCCAAGCAGGAATACAAGAAATCCTCCTATGAGAGTCCAGAAAGCCAGTTGTGGATCAAGATTAACAAAGCTGTAGAAAAGGCCTATGAAAACTACTGTTGCGAATCCAAGTATGCTGAGCCAGTAACCGAGTACGTGTTTATCTTCAGTATCCACAGTAAGCTGTATTGAGGTGTTTGAATAAAAACCTTTCATGAAATGTCGTCCTGAATTTTTGGTTTGGTAAAAAGGGTTATAATTAAAACATTTGTAAAGGAGTTGAAAAGTATGGCAGATGATCAACGTAGAGCGCCTGCAAGGCCTAAAAATATAGATGATATTGATCCAAGAGAAGATATTCGTGTAAGAATAATCGGTACTGTGCTTTCAATCGGAGATGACTCTATCTCTATTGATGACAGCACCGGTTCCGTGGATGTGTTCCTTGAAGAGGATAAAATCGAAGAAATTGATGAAGGACAGCGAATCCGTGTATTCGGTCGTGTACTGCCTACTCCTGACAGCTTTGAGATTCAGGGAGAAATAATGCAGGACTTTTCCGATGTCGATCCAGAGCAGTACGATAGGATTAAAAAAGTTGTATCCACTAGTGAATAACAATAAGGTGAAAAATTTTGTTTAAGGCTGAACTTGAGGAAGTCGGACTTGTCAAGGATTCCATGAAAACCATTTCGGATCTTATCAGTGAGGGACTGTTCCAGCTTACAGAAGATGGAATACAGTTAATTGCGGCAGACCCCGCCATGGTAGCACTCGTAGACTTCACACTTGAAGAAGAAGTATTCGAAAACTACGAACTTGACGAGGAAGACAAAGTAGGCCTTAACCTTGAAAACTTCTACTCAATCCTCAGAAGAGCAAACGCCGACGATACTATCACATTCGAACTTGACGAAGACGAGTCAAAGTTCCACATCACTATGGAAGGAGCTTCAACAAGAAACTTCTCACTGCCAATCCTCAACCTTTCCGAGGACGACATCCCAAGCACAGATCAGCTTGACTTCACAGTAACAGCCGAACTAGGGGCCTCAGTACTTGAAGGAGCAGTGAAAGACGCAATGGTTGTCTCAGACTCCGTAACAGTATCAGCAGACTCCGACAGCGTCAGAATCGTATCCGAAGGAGATCAGTCAAACGTTGACTTCGAGATCGAAAGTGATGCAGAAGGAGTTATCTCACTTGAAGGAACAGAGGCCTCATCAATGTTCTCACTTGACTACTTAAGCAAGATGATCAAAGGAAAGAGCCTCTCAGACAACGTTACAATGAAACTTGGAGACGACTTCCCTATGAGACTTGAATTCGTAGTACCTGATGAAGCAGATCTAAGCTTTGTACTGGCTCCACGAATAGAGGAAGACTAAGAAATTAATCGAGGCCTCCTGATGCAATGAGACAGGGCAAGCCCTCGCCACAATTCAATGTAGAATATGAGGGAGAGCTTTTCTCCACTGCAAAAGAAAGGGAGGCCTTCGGCTTCACTCCTTTCGACTTGTTTCTCGTAAAAGACGTCTCCATGGACGAAGTTCTTGACCCAAGTACTGTTTTCTACGGAGAAGACGGGGATGAACTGATAGAAAATATAGAGGAAGAAAAACTTCTGGTATGCCGTTACAAAAGCGAGGAATACGATATGGATAGAGGAGTAGGTGTTCCTTGGGGTGTGGAGGCCTATCCCGCCTTTCAGAGAGAACTACATCCTGCTTCAGTAACTGTTGACGATAATTTCAGAGGCCTTATGCAGATCATAGATGACAGCTTTGAAGGATTCGATACCGAGTGTATGTACGAATTCAACGTGGATAAGGATTTTTCTGAAGGACATTCTGTTCACCGATTTACGGATACTGAAAACTACATGGATCACGTTTCTCACGGCCCGGTTACTGTTTGGCCTGAAACATTCGGAATAAACTCTGTAACCATACACCCTCAAAGTTTCACTGCAGAGATTCATGTATACCAGCAGGAAGTCACTGTCCCACCCGAGAAAGATGAACTGAGGGAGAAAGGAATAGGAAGCACCGACTACTGGGAAACCGTGAAACTCAATTACGATGAAGGCCCTGTAGAAGCTCTGGAAGCAGGCCTAGAAAGACAAGGCTTGCGGGCTGAACGAGACCACATGCCATCAACAACTTTCCCGGAAGAAATAAGATAGTATTGAAGCCAGAAATTAGAATTCTGTACCAGTAGGTATTTCTTACAGGCCTTCAAACGTTTAATGTATGATTTGTTTCGTAGGTCTGATCGTATTTGCCATACTCGGAATATTCTCAGCAGTTTACAGGCAGTACGCACTGGAGGCGCTTCAATGTATGAAGAACAGGGCGAAAAGGAGTCCTTGTGAAACAGGATTCGATGAGAAATACAAGGCCTGGAGTGTTGACATAGCCATGAAAGTTGATACACGGCTGGCGCGCGTAGTGAACAGACATTTCCGTGCAATTAACTGGATACTTCTCATCCTGACAGTCCTCCTAACTGTAGACGTAGTGAACTCTCTTCACAACCTCTACCTTTACGGTACCTGCAATCCCGGAGGAGCTTGTAGCCTTGAACACCTGATCTGGATCATAGAGCAGAGGTGGAACAGTTTTGTATAGAGAAGACTTTCCTCTCATAGACGAGATAACATATCTTGACAGCGCCTGCATGTCTCTGAGGCCTGAAAAAGTAATACAGAAAGTAGAGCAGTACTACAGAGAGTATCCCGGATGCTCGGGCAGAAGCGCTCACTCTATATCAGAGAAGACCTCGAAAGAACTTGAAGAGGCAAGAAGAAAAACAGCATCCTTCATAGATGCATCCCCTGAAGAGCTCATGTTCACATCCGGAACCACAGAAGCGATTAACACTGTAGCGCAAGGCCTCGAGTTCGATAGAGTGTTTGTCACTGATAGAGCGCATAACTCGAATAGAGCGGTTTTCCAGGAGCTTGGGAAGGAGATAGTGAATATGGAAGGCCTTGATGTAGAACTGCTTAAATCTGAACTTGGCGAAGGAGATCTACTGAGTATTCTTCACGTCTCAAATCTTGATGGAAAAGTTTTCGACATCAAGAAGGCTTGCAGGATAGCTGATGAACAGGGCGCATACTCCATGATTGATGCCGCACAAAGTATTCCACACAGGCCTTTCTCCGTCAAAGAAGTCGGAGCTGATTTCGTAGCCTTCTCAGGGCACAAGATGCTCGGCCCTTCCGGTACAGGAGGCCTCTACGCCTCAGAAAATGTTCAAGACGATTTATCTCCTTTAAAGTACGGTGGTGGAGCCATAAGCGACGCAACTGTCCACGACAATGATAGAAAGAAGTTTCCGGAGGGATTTGAGCCTGGACTGCAGAATCTAGCTGGATTCACAGGCCTAGGAGCAGCTGTGGAGTACTTGGAGAAAATAGGCATGGAAAAAGTTCAAAGACATGAGAAAGAGCTTACTGAGAGGCTTCTTGAAGGCCTTGAAGATCTGGAAGTCGATGTCTACTGTGAAGGCACGGGAATAGTTTCTATCAGTATGGATTCAATGTCTCACGGCGAACTTGCGCATTTCCTAGATCGAAGAGATATCAAGGTGCGTTCAGGGCAACACTGCGTTCATCCATGGTTCAAGAATAAAGATGTAGACGGGACTGTACGGGCTTCACTACACCTGTACAACTCATGTGAAGATATAGATCGCTTCGTAGAGGAAGTGAAGAAGGCCTCAATCCTCTAGAAACATTTCACGTCGTCCACTACTTTCCCGTTCTGTATCAGGCCTAGCTCCTTGAGGCGGGAAACGTGGTAGCTGACGGTGGCCTCTGAAAGAGATAGCATCTCCGCGATCTTCGACTGCCTCTTCTCACCGTAACTCTCTAGAATAAGGCGTTTCCTTCTATCCTCGAAAACCGTTCTCACACAGCTCTGCCTACATACCGACTTCAAATCACAGTTTGCGCATTCGTCTTTCAGCATCAAGGCATCTTTCTTCTTGATGATTCTTTCTGAGCTATTGACATAGAACTGTATAACGCCGTTTTCAAGGCCTGTTTCATCCTTCAAACCTGTAAAACTCATAGGCCTCTGCTCCAGCACACTAATTATGTCTTTTTCACGACTCATATCCCAAGATTATGGTTCTATCCTAAAAAATTCTTTCTAGATTATTCCTGCTTCACTGCTGTGTATATCACTGAGTTGAAATCTGGGAAGACGCCTTTCTTCTTCAGAGTTTCAGCACTTTCCCACCTGAAGAAGTTGTTCACCTTCTCTACTGATCCGACGTAGATTTTACTGTCGAATCCCTTGAAAGCGCCGAAAGGAATTAAGAAATCCGTTATCATCTTTATACCGTCCTCTTCGTACTCGCTGAGCCACCCAGGCCTCGATCCCTTGCCGAGAATCTGTTTCTTTGTGACAAGATTACTCTTCGGCATATTAGAGTCAAATTTATGCATAAATGAATTGTAGATCCTTAGACTGCTTTTACTGAATACGTCGAAGGCGAATCCTTTTTCTGCGACTCTGGAGGCCTCTTCCAGTACTGTCTCCTCATCGATCACATCCAGGTGAAGCATCCTAGGGATTATTATGTAGTCAAAGCTGTTGTCATCGAAAGGAAGATCATGTGCATCGACTTCGTGATAGGCCTCTGCTCTATCGTGCTCTTCTGCGATCTCAAGGGCCTCTTTTTCTGCGTCAGCCGCCTCCATCTTGTAGCCATCTCTGTCTCCAATGTACTGTGATTTTAGTGCATCGTTTGATCCCAGTTCCAGTACTCTATCGCCTTCCTCCGCTCCCATGTGTTTCAGGAGCTTTCTGTAAGTCTCTGATTCTCTCTCAAGTATTTTCCTGCCTCCTAGCTTTCCGTATCTTCTTTCGGAGTAATCTCCCTGTGCATAGTCTGCGAGGCCTTTGTCTGTCATACCGGTGTATTTGAGATGTGAGTTTTAACACAGTTCCGTCCATCTCCTCGATGCGGGAAAGTCTTTTACTGTTTATCGTGGAAAACTGTTTGTATGGGGGAGAGGGAGAAGCCGCAGGACTGGAAGATAAGACAGTACTACGAGCAGGAGGAGATTGTTGAACGCTTCCTTGAACTAGGACAGTACCGTGAAGTCGTCCCCACATATGAAAACGGGTATGGGCAAAGGCCTGACACATTAAACTTTCCTGGAGACTTCATGCAGTTCGTTGAGGACGATGCAGTGGCCTTTCACGCATCCGTTGAGAGATGGCGTAATCCTTTACTGATTGATTCTGTATCAAATCTTGACGATCTCAGAGAGGCCTGGGATCTTGTAATCGATATTGACTGTGACTACAGCTTTGAACTTGCGAAGGATACAGCTAAACTCGTAATAGAGGAACTGAGACAGCACGGAATCGAGAACATCAGTGTGAAGTTCTCCGGGAACCGTGGATTCCACATCGGAGTACGGGCGGAGGCCTTCCCGGAATTAATAGGTGATGAAGATATCACAGCTCTTTACCCGGAACTGGGGAGAGGTATCGTGGATTACATACGTGAAAACCTGAGGGATCAGCTTGTGGAGAAAGTACGGAGTGCAGGATATGAGGGGGAGATGCAGACTGATGAAGGCCTTGATCCTTACCAAGTATCGGATATAGAGAATGACTGGGGTCAGAGACATCTCTTCAGGATGCCTTACAGCATACACGATGGCTCATGGCTTGTCTCACTGCCTATAAAGCCCGAGGAAATCGACGAATTCAAGAAAAGTGATGCAGAAATCGATAAAGTGGATTTCGAAACCGGTTTCCTGGACAGCTTTGAGGATAACGAGGCCACTAACCTAGCTGTACAGGCTATGGATTTTCTGGAGGAGAGGCGTGAGGAACGCCGTGATAAGCGTATATCTGAGGACAGGGATTTCGAGAGGCCTGATGAAGCTATCGATGAGAAGCATTTTCCTCCGTCCATCAAGAATATCTTGGAGGGCCTTGAGGATGGGAGGAAGAGAGGCCTTTTTATACTGGTTAATTTCTACAGGTGTGTTGGCTACGGGATGGATGAGATTGAGGCGAAGATCTGGGAGTGGAATGAGCGGAATGATGAGGCCTTGCGTGATTCGTATGTGAAGGGGCAGCTTAACTGGCACAGGAAGCAGGATGAGGTTGTTCCTCCTCCGAACTACAGTTCAAACGGTTACTACAAAGATATGCAGGTGTATGAAGGTGATAGTCTTGAGGAAAAAGTTTCGAATCCTGTTAGTTATGCTTTTCGTAAAGTGAAGCATCGTGGAGACAGTGATGATGAGGAAGAGGAGCTTGTATGTCCTTACTGCGGGAAGGAGTACGAAATGGAGAGCTACTACAAGAAACACGTGCAAGAATGCTTTGAATAGGATTTTTCTCTATAGCTGTTGTGAAGGATAAAAAGCTTTGATACCTGTTTCTATACTGTAAATGAGTGAGGAAATGTCGAACGTACTGACTTTCAGCGAACTCCGGAAAAAACAGAAGAAAGAGGATAAACAGGAGGACTTAGTGGAGCTTGATGACAGCTTTCTCCTCCGTGTATCCAACTACTTCCAGCAGAAGAAACAGGCAGAAGGAGAGTCAAGAGAATACCAGAACGCACGCAGAGTACTCGACAAAATTATCTCACTCAGAGAAGAAAAAATAGTGAAGAAGGCGCGCCTATCATCCAACACAGGCCTCTCATCCGGAGAAATAAATCTTCTGCCGGAGGAACAGGAACTCTTCAGAGACATAAAGAACAGCTTCAACTCACACCACGATAAAATAGACAACAAGATAGAATCAACGGAGAAAGGCCTCCAACAGGAAACAGAGGAACAAGAAGACGAAGTAGAGGAAACAGTCGAGGCCTCAACAGAAGAACAAGAAGACGAAGAGGGAGAGGAGGATGAAAGAGATGTTGAGGATGGATATAATATCGTTCAGATTACTTCAAGTGTGCCAGAGTTCATGGGTACGGATCTGGAGGCGTACGGGCCTTTCGATGAAGGTGATGAAGCTGAGATACCGGAGGATAACGCAGAGATACTTGTAAATCGTGGAAACGCAGAAGTGGTGAAATAAATAATGGTGGATAAAGTATACGCAGTCGGCGGAACAGTAATACAGGATAACCTTGACAGAATAAACGAATTCGCAGAGGCCTTTCCTGACGAACAGATAGCAGTAGTAACTGGAGCCGGAAAGTTGAATCGTTACCAAACTTCCGTTGAGGGTAACAATGGAAAGAAAGATTTGATCGGAATCAAAGCTACAAGGCTTCACGCACAGACACTACTGACAGCTATGGAAGAAGCCTATCCGGAAGTTCCGGAGAGGCCTGTAGATGTGCAGAAAGCGGCTGCATCCGGACAGAACGTTGTGATGGGAGGCCTTGTCCCAGGATACTCCACGGATGCTGTTGCTGCGACTATCGCAGAGCTTCTTGACGCAGAACTATGTATCGCAACTACAGTCGACGGTGTCTACACAGATGATCCAGAGGAAAATAAAGACGCAGAACGTTTCGAGGAGATGACAGTGGAAGAACTTCTGGATATCACTTCCGGAAGCAACGAGCCAGGAATCTACTCGGTCGTAGACGAAGCCGCGGTGAGGATTATCGAGCGTTCAAAGATAGAGACTAAGATCTTCAAGGCCTCGAAAGAAAATATCAGTAATCCAGCGGAAGCAAAAGGCACAGATATTATCCACTGAAAAAATAGGGAGTCTTTCCCGGGGTGGTCCTTTTAAAGTTTAATATCAGGTTTTGTTTGTATGGTTACTATTCCAAAAGAGCAGAGGCGTTACTGCCCTAACTGTGATGCTCACACAGATCAGTCAGTTAAGGAAGTTACGAACAGAAGCACAAGTCCTATGAGCAAGAAGTTCAGGAAGCGGCAGAGAAAAATTGATAATGGATACGGAAGCTTCCCATACGAGAACCCTGCTAACAGGGCTAGAGGAGGAAGTAACCCGACTTCAAGCAAGAAAGATCTCCAGTTCACATGTACCGAATGCGGTAAAAGCTGGAAGCCAAGAAACACTTTAAGAGCAGCAAAGTTCGAGATAGAAAGGTGAAACAGTAATGTACGAAAATACAAGATTTTCTGGACATGCAAAAAATCGCGGAGGCGATTTTTGAATGGCACAGGAATTCATCAGAGCAGAATGCAACGAATGCGGCAACCAGCAAGTAATCTTCTCAAGGCCTTCACAGGAAGTCAAATGCCTTGTCTGCGGAACAGTACTCGCACAGCCAACAGGCGGCAGAGCAGAACTCGAAGCAGACATCGTAGAAGAACTACAAGTCGAATAAAAAATACCTTTCCCCCTCCATATTTACCTTATCTGTATTTTTCTAAGACCTAGCTGTCTACCGACTATCCCTCGTACACAGCATATCCGGATCTAATATCGTTTACTGTTTACCTTGAACTAGTCGTTCAGTTCGTTTTTAAAGTTGTCTTGTTATCTGTTGTATTATGCGTTGGTACAAGGATAGGCCGGAAGAAGGAGACTTTGTAGTTGCAACTCTGACAGATGTTGACAGGAATTCTGCTTATGCAGATCTTGAAGAATACGAAGATGTTGAAGGCCTGATCCATATCTCGGAGGTTTCTCGTTCCTGGGTTCAGGATATGACTAAGGAGCTTGATGAAGGAGAGAAGACTGTTGCGCAGGTGATTGACGATGAGGAAGGAGATACCGTTACTCTTTCCCTGAAGCGTGTAAATGATAATAACAAGCGTGAAGCGATGGAGAAGTGGAAGAAGGAGCAGAAGGCGGAAAGCTTCATCGAAAATCTTGCTGAGAAGCTTGGAATGGAGAAGGAGGAGGCCTACGAGGAAGTCGGCTTCAAGATGCAGGAGCGTTTCGGAAGCTCTTTCCACGGATTCGAGATTTCGGAGGCTGAAAGTGAGAAGCTTCTGGAACTGTTCGACGAGGATACTGTAGAGGCTATTCAGGAAGTCGCCCGTGACAGTATCGATTTCAAGCAGGAGAAGCTTGAAGGAAAGATCGAGATGTCGTTCCCTCAGGGAGATGGAGTAAAGAGAATCAAAGATGCTTTGTCGGAGATTGGTGAAGGAGTTGAAGTGAATTATATCTCTGCACCGGAGTACTCTATCACTGCCTGGGGCCGAACACAGGAACTGGCGAAGAAACGTATCGATGACTCCGTGAAGACTATCAGGGAAAAAGTCGATGAACTTGACGGAAACTTTGAATTCTCACGGGCCTGAACATTTAACACAGGCCTCAAACAAAAACTATGTTACAGCAAGTGATTAGAGGAGGTTTAATTTGCCGTGATTAAAAAGTGTCCAGAAACTAATAGGTACACGTTGAAGGATGAGCTTGACGGCGTGGAGACAGTGAAAGCCAGGCCTCCAAAGTTCTCATATCCTGACAAACACGGGGAATACAGGCGCAAGACACGTAAAGAGGTTGAACAGTAAAAATGGAGACGACAAGAATTGAACTTGAAAGAGAATTCAGCGTTGAAAATCCGATATTTATCGAAGGCCTTGCAGGAATAGGCCACATCGGGAGGAACGTGGTCAGCTACATCGCAGACCACACAGGAGCCGAGAAAATCGGAGAAATAACATCTCACCACTTCCCGCCGTTCGCAATGGTGACAGATGACAAAACAGTTGAAACAATAAAGAACACGATCTACGAACTTGAAAGAGAGGATAAACAGGATATAGTGCTTCTTGAAGGGAATGCACAAGCTTCCACGCCTGAAGGACATCATGAAGTCGCCACCAAAGTCATGGACATAGTCGAAGAGTTAGAGGCCTCACAGATAATCACTGTAGGCGGATACGGACAGGGAGACGTAGTGGAGAATCCGGAAGTATTCGGAGTCACTACAGATAAGGACAGTCAGGAAGAGTACAAGGATCTTGGAGTGACTTTCGAACATGATGTAGGTCAGATAGTCGGTGTTTCAGGCCTTCTGCTCGGCATGGGAGAGGAAAGAGGATTCGACGGTGTATGCGTCCTCGGGGAGACTCCTGGCTTCCTCTTGAGCGATCCGAAATCTACGGAGGAAGTGTTGAAGGTTGTGGAGCAGATGATTGATGTGGAGATCGATTACTCGGATCTTGATGAAAAAGTGAATGAGTCTCAGGATATCCTGAAGAAGGTGCAGAACCTGAAGCAAAGTGAAAGTCCGAAGCAGGAACAGAGCTCAGGAAACACTGATCTCGGGTACATAGGATAAAAAACTTTGCAGAGAATTGTTATCTATGAGTTATACGAGATACGAGAGAGCCCGGATTCTAGGTGCAAGAAGCCTGCAATTGGCGCACGGTGCACCTTCATTCGTGGAACCTGAAGGAACAGAGAGCCCACTGGATATCAGCAAGAAGGAGCTTGAAGAAGGAAAGCTGCCTATCACAGTGAAATAAAAAGTAAGGCCTCTCAATCCACATTTTTCCATAAATTATTTTTCCGTGTTCAGAATAGACTGTACTCTTTTTTAATCAGGCCTTCGAATCATCTTCTTTATGAGGATCAATTCTATACAGCTCAGAAAAGTACTGGATTCAAGAACTAATTTTACTGTAGAGGCAGAGATCAA
>JALDAN010000024.1 GCA_022729355.1 Candidatus Nanohalarchaeota archaeon
CACGATTTGGTCTTTTTCTGCGCCGATGAAGTCTGCCGCTGTTTCACGCGATTCCTCGTAGGCTTTTGTAGCCTCCGTCGCCAGTTCGTAAAGGCCTCTCCCGATGTTTGAGTTTTTCTCTCTATAAAAACCTTCCACAGCTTTAATCACTGCTTCAGGCTTTTGAGAGGTAGCAGCGTTGTCAAGATATACAAGTTCAGGTCTCTCACTGAATACCGGGAAGTCCTGCTTGATTTTATTTGGGTTCATAAGCTTGATTTTAGGCCTGTAGCTTTTTTTATCCTCAGGAGTTTTCACTGATTAACGGTTTAAAGCTACAGTTCATCACATTTACTATATGTCTGATTCGAAGCAGGAGATAATGGATGCCACGTATGAGGCACTTTGCAGACATGGATACGCAGACCTGTCTATTCAGAAGATCGCCGACGAATTCGACAAAGGAAAGTCCCTGATATACTATCACTACGAGAATAAGCAGGATCTGATGCTTACATTTCTGGACTTCGTATATGAGGATATAGAGGCCTCATATGCTTCTACTGAAGAAGAAGATCCTGAGGAAAGAATGGAGGACTTCCTTGACTACACGCTAGGTTTGAAGGATGAAAGCCAGTGGGAGTTCCTGAAGGCTTATCTTGAACTTAGAGCACATGCTGCCCATAAGGAGGCTTTTGCAGAAAAGTTCAGGGAAATCGATGAAATGGCTCTGGAGAACACTGCAGAAATACTTGAGGGCATGGGGAGCAGCCAGCCAGAAGAGCACAGTGAACTACTTCTGTCCATGATTGAAGGAGCTGCCAGTAAAAAAGTATCGGTTGGAGATAGAGAAGGCCTCCATAACTTCAAGACGAAGCTTGAAGACGAAGTAGAGAGAATGGTGGAAAACTAGTTCTCTTCCGTCTTTGCATCAAGCTTTTTCTGAACTTCTTCCCTGATTCTCTCCTTGACTGCAGGAACAGTTATCTCCTCCATTACCGGCTCAAAGAATCCTTTGACTACAAGCCTCTCTGACTTATCTTCTGGAAGACCTCTGCTCTCAAGATAATGCTGTTTATCTTCCTCAACAGTTCCTGCGGCTGCGGCGTGTGAGGCCTCCACGTTTGGATCTTCGATCATTAGTTTTGGCGATGCATCTGATTCTGCTTTATCTGAAAGCATCAGCGTCTCCTGATCCTGGAAGCTGGAAGTATCTACTGCTCCTGTCTCGACTTTCTGAAGGCCTTCATAAAGGCTTCTGGCCCTGTGATCCACTACGCTTCTGGAATCCATGTTGCATCTCGTACGATCTCCGATATGTCTTGCGTGGAGAGAAATATCGTGATGCTGTTCTTTGACAGGGTACCAGACGCCGGTCATCTCCGTCTCCGAGTCATCGCCCTTCAATATACTCTCTATCTTGGTACGGTTAAGCTCTCCATCAAAAATCCCGTTCAGCCAGTTGATTGTTCCATAGTCGTCTGTAATAGCTTTTCTTCGGCTGTAGGAAAATCCTTCAGTGTTCTCTACTGCTCCGTATTCCACAGTAGCGTTCTCTCCAACGTAGATCTCAGTAAAAGAAGAATTAAACTCCTCACTGGAAGTCTCCTCAGTCACAGTAACACTTGAATTGTCTGAGGCCTCCACAATAAGATGAGAAAGCACAGGACCATCAGACTCATACTTTACATGTAACTCAGATTCTCCAGAGGCCGCCACATAGATCACGGAATTCATATACATGGCGTGAACTGCGTTCAAACGGTTCTCATCAGGCCTGATCAACTCAAAGAGTTTGTTTCCAGCCTTATCCACAGCTTCCTCTCCCTGGAAGATTTCTATATCGCCGGAACTCTCGATTGAAGGCTCTAGGTTCTCTGCTTTAGAAGCCTTTTCCTCAAGATCTTCCGGGTAACGTGTCCATGTACGTCCTGGTGTACGGATTGATTCCGGATTATCAAGTCTTGAGATGTTGTCTGAGGCCTCTTCTCTTATCTTTTCCAGTGTCATGTACTGGTGTTGCAGGGCAAAATCTAAAAATGAACTGCAGATGTTTAGGCCTACCTAAAGAGACGGCGGGATCACATCTCTCAACGAATCTGTATAGTCTGTGTTCCAGTCTCTTGTGGTCTGTGCATAGGCCTCTACAGCAGTTGTGTCTCCCTCTCCTGCCAGGAAGTACTGTGTATCTGGCATCTTTCTGGAGGTGCCGATGAACTCTCTTTCAAGAAGTCCGGCTTCTGCCATTCTTTCCAGGTCTTCATGTACATCGCTTGCACGTGGAGACTCTTCGAGGCCCGTCTGAATCTGGTAGAAAAAGAATCCGTCCTCGCTGTATCTCTCATCGTTAGCCACGAAATGTCTCGCGTAAAGGTCAAAATCAAGGTTTAACTCCATTTCGAAATCGGATTCGTTGTCTAAATCCATACATTACTGCAAAACTCTATTCTTTAAATAGTCTTCATACGAAACATTTTGTATCTTTTTAAGATTTCTGAAATATATTTGACTATATGTTAGATAGCACAGATGTTGAGATACTGAAACATCTTCAGAGAGATGGTAGAGCATCTTTCAGCGAAATAGCAGAAAGCATGGATCTAGCGACTTCTACAGTCGCTGGGCGTGTACAGAAATTAGAGGAAAACAGGATAATCACGGGCTACAGGCCTGTAATCGATTACGAGGAAATCGGCTTCAGCCTTACTGCCATGATAGCGATAAGAGCAGAGGCAGATAAGATAGTTGAGACTGCTGAAGAACTCCAGGAAAACGAAAGAGTGATTTCATTCTTTGAAGTGACGGGTGAGACAGATATGATAGTTATAAGCCGATTTATAGATAGAGAGGACATGAATGCTTTCCTCAAACAGCTTCAGACTACAGAAGGAATAAAATCAACTGAGACAAACGTAATACTGACGACACCGAAGCTTGAGGATAATATGGATCTGGAAGGCCTGGTATAAGGCCTCTGCTTTTTATCCAAGTGAGCCTTCCATCTCTAGCTGGATCAGTCTATTCAGTTCGACTGCGTATTCCAGTGGAAGCTCCTTAGCGATCGGTTCTATGAACCCTCTTACGATCATCTCCTTGGCTTCCTCTTCCTCGATTCCTCGGCTCTGCATGTAGTGGATTTCCTCATCTCCGATTCTTCCTACGGTGGCTTCGTGAGCCATCTCAACGTCATCCTCCTTCACTTCAATGTATGGCTCTGTATCACTCGTCGCCTCATCTGAAAACATCAGTGCGTCGCATTCGATGGAGACTTTGCTGCCGCTGCTTCCCTCCGGGATCCTTACGAGGCCTCTGTAGTTTGTACGGCCTGATCCCTGACTGATAGACTTTGACTCGATCGTTGACTTCGTGTTCGGAGCGTTATGCACTACTTTGGCTCCGGTATCGATGTTCTGGCCGTCGCCTGCATATCCGATCGTGATATGATTTGCACGGGCGCCTTCTCCGTTCAGGTGGCTGCTTGGGTAGAGCATCGTGACTTTGCTTCCCATGCTTCCTGAAACCCATTCCATAGTCCCTTCTCCGGCCACTTTTGCTCTTTTAGTATTCAGATTGTAAGTGTTCTTACTCCAGTTCTGTACGGTGGAGTACTGTACGTGAGCGTTCTCCTTGACGAATACCTCTACGCATCCCGCGTGAAGATTACTCTGAGTGTACTGCGGGGCGCTACATCCCTCAATGTAGTGGATAGTCGAGTTCTCCTCTGCGATTATCAGTGTGTGCTCGAACTGGCCCATACCTTTCTGGTTCATTCTGAAGTAGGCCTGGACAGGGATCTCAACTTCGACTCCTTCAGGCACGTAAACAAAGCTCCCTCCACTCCATACAGCTCCGTGAAGTGCTGCAAACTTGTTGTCCTGAGGAGGAACACACCTATTCATGAAGTACTCTTTAACCAGTTCAGGATGCTCCTGAACAGCTTTATCCATGTCGCAGAAGATAACGCCTTTCTCCTCCCATTCATCCTTCATATTCTGATAAACAACAGTAGACTCCAACTGCGCACCAACACCCGATAAGGCCTCCTTCTCGGCCTCAGGGATACCCAACTTATCGAAAGTCTCCATAATCTCCTCTGGGACCTCATCCCAGTCATCACTCTGCTCGGCATCAGGCCTTATGTAGTGATTGATCTCATCAAAATCAAGCTCTGAAAGATCAGGCCCCCAGTTGGGCATAGGCCTATTCTTGAAATGTCTGAAAGCTTGTAGGCGCTTTTTCAGCATCCATTCTGGCTCGTCTTTATCTTCGGAAATCTTTCTTACGGTCTCCTCTGTTAGGCCTTTTCCTGTGTTGACGGCCTCTCGTGTTTCAATTTTGTCCTGAAAACGCTCCTGATTTTTACTTATGTCTTGGCTCATAAATCTTTTAGGGAGGCCTAAATTCTTTAAATCAGGTGTATAGGGTAGAAATCCTGAATACAGATAACGACTTTATAAAGTTTTGTTGTTATTGTACAGTTACTATGTTTAATACTGAGTTTGGAACAAAAGAAGTTGTAGATGTATTGAGTGAAAAAGCTGAAGAAAGAGGTTCTACTGTAGAGATTAATGGAGATACAGTAACTTGTTATGATGGTGGAGGAGAGCCTGAAGCTAGAGTGGAGGTATACGATGGGAATGCAGGAGGAAGTATTGCCAGTGTAGGTTATGATGAGGAAGGAGTATATTCCGAAGCTCTAGATGCAGCAGCAGAAGATGTAGATGGAGTCGGTTTCTCAAGAGGACAAGTAATGGAATTTGATCCTCTTCTACAGTAAATCTCTACTTCTCTCTTTCTTTATTTTTCATGGTGTGGAATTATTTCAGACGTCTCTGAACTTTACATGGCAACAGAATCGGAGCAAGAACGACTTGAACAGTTCTCACAGGATTTTTCTGCAGAAGTAGCAGGGTACATGAATCAAGTAGCCGACGACTTGACAGGAATACCGAGATATATTGGAGAGGACATAACAGAGGAACAGTTAGAAGAAAGTATTTCAAAGGCTGAAAACGTCCTAGGATTCATAGAAGCCAGAAACGGCCAAATGGCATACTCAATGGAGATATTAAGTACAAGAAACAATTCAAAACATGTAAATATGGGTGGTGAGTCCTTGAGGCCTTCCCAAGTAATAAGAGACTTTAGAAATCGTATAAGCCAATTTAATGAATATGAGGAAGATGTTTCGATCAATATTGAAACAGTTACATACAGTCAAGATACATCATTCTGCTCTGTCGACCTCGAAGAGGCCTCCAAAGTGCCTGATTTCGATATTAATGATTGGAGTTGGCCTAGAAGAAATCTCTGGCCTTTCGAGTAGATTAATTATTTTTGATGTTTGACGAAGAGTAATCTCCTTTGCCTTCTATACGTTCTACTTTGACTTCTTTCCGTGTGGCTTTTTCAGCCATTTTCTGTACTTCTTCCTTTTTATGGTTCTGATCGTATCCAAGCGTGATCACATCAGGATCAATTTTCTCAACTGTCTCGTATATATCGCCTTCTACACCCAGCACCGCTTCATCCACGCACTCTAAAGCGTCGACCATCTCCCTTCTTTCCTCTTCATCAAAGTAAAGGCCTCTTTCTTCGTGACGTGAGTCTCTTGCGATAACTACTACAAGTTTGTCTCCTAGATTTCCTGATTTCTCCAAGTAGTGGATGTGTCCTGGATGCAGTACGTCGAAAGTTCCTTGAGCCATCACTGTCTTCATGATATTTTTATTCACCTTTCTGGAAGAAAGCCTCTATCTCCTTCCATGGTGCACGACTGCTCTTCATTTTTTTATCGTCTGGGAATACTTTTCTGTAATTACTCCAGTCATATCTCTCATCCATGTAGACGATCACTCCTTTATCCGTATTTGATCGTATGCAGCGGCCTGCTGCCTGTATGGCCGTGTTCATCGCCGGATAAGAGTATCCGTAATCCCATCCATGCCCGAACTTTTCATCGTAGAAATCTATCAGGCCTTTAGTCTCGATATCAGGCCTTTTCAAAGGTATGCCAACTACAAATACTGCTTTCAGTATCTCTCCCGGGAAGTCTATTCCTTCGCCGAAGCTTCCTGCTGCAACTCCCAGAAGCACTGAGTTTCCTTCCTCACTGGTCGCTGCGAAGTCGTCAAACAGTTTCTGTTTATCCTCCTTGCTCATACTTCTTTTCTCTATGAACAATCTTCTGTCCGTTCGATCTCTTAATTTTTCCTTGATCTTGTGGAGCAGTGCGTAGCTTGGGAAGAAGACGCTGCAGTTTCCGGGAACGGATTCGAAGGCCTGTTTCAGATACCAGGCATACTTTTCGATCATATCGTCTCCTCTCTCTGAGTACTTTGTCGTGAGAGTCGGTACAATAAGATTTAGCTCGTTTTCAGAGGGGAAAGGTGATTCGTAGCCTGTTTTACGTGCGTTTTCCAGGCCCAGTAGATCTGCGTACATCTTCTGCGGTGTCAGTGTGCCTGACATCAGTATGCTGGCATGTGCCTTGTTCAACGGTTTTTCAGTCGATATCTGCGGGTTCAGGCAGGAGTATCGTATCTTGATGTATCTGTCTCCGCTGCTTGATTTCTCTCTTTTGATGAACCGTATAAATCCTTCTTCGCCGCCCTCCTTCCAGTTCTCGAGGAACTCTGCGACGGATGCACAGTAACTGGATTCCTCTTCCTCCTGAACCTCCTCTGCAACCTCTTCAAGCTCAACTATGAAGTCCTCTATCTCGGTAAAGTTCTCAACTATATCATTAAGCTCTTTTTTCTCCAGCTCGGATTCATGATTCTCCATTCCCAGCTTGTCAGCTCCTAGTGAACCAACTCCGGCCTTCAACTGCTCCAGCTTCTCCTGTTCATTGTAGTAACCGAATCTATCTGTCTCAGTGATCGCGTCGTTAAGTAAAGGCATTGAAAGAGTGAACGAGAAGAGCGATCGCGTTCTGGACGGCAAGTTATGCGCCTCATCAACAACAAGAATAGTATCCTCTATATCCACGTCAGCCTTCTCGAACACGATATCTCTAACCGCTGGATGGAAGACGTGGAAATAATCCGCTATCACTATATCAGCATCCTTCATCATATGCATCGATACTTCATAGGCACAGACATCTCTACATCGCTGCTTCACTTCCTCAGCCCGTAGATTCTGATGCTTCAAGGCCTTAATCTTGTTACGGGCCTTCTCAGTCAATTCATGCGCATCAGTGTATGTCTCACTGTATCTCGGGCAGTCCGGGCCTTCTCCTGCTGTAGTTCCGGCATCGGCCTCACATAAGTGACTTTTTCCGATCAAGTCAACAGAGATAATATTCTGTCCATGTCTCTCCTTCATGCCTTTGACTGTTTCAAGAGCTATATCGTGCTGTGAGTGACGCGGCGTCAGGAAGAAAACCGTCTTATCCTTCTCCAAGGCCTCCTCTATCGCAGGTGTTAACGCTGCTGCAGTCTTCCCGAGGCCTGTCGGTGCATGAGCTATAAGAGAACCGTTCTCACTGATAGTATCTTTTATCTCTGCCATCAACTCCCTCTGGCTGTCCCTGACCTGTTCAAAAGGAAAAAGCTCCATATACATCTAAACCGGGATACCGAAACCATAAGAAACCTACCAGTCAACTCTCCATCAACATTCCAGCGAAAAGCTAAAAGACTTCAACCCGGAACCAATGTGTATGGCCTGGCACGCAGTAGAAGCAATAGAGGAAGCAGCGAAAGAAACAAGAGAACTTCTACTACCCTTTAATCTGGGCCTCTGGGCGAAACTAACACTTCTCACTATACTGACAGGATCAGGCCTTTCAACTCTATCAGCACAGTTCTCAATGAACACAGGACAACTCACTTATCTGGGAGGCCTGGTACAGCAATCAGTAACAAACATGAACAGCCTCATAATCATGGTAGCAGGCCTCACAGTGTTCTTATCGATAATATTTCTCCTTGTCACGAGTATCGCAGAGTTCGCCTTCTTCAAGTCGCTCATGAAACGTGAAAGCTACATCAGAAAATACTTCAGAGAGAATCTGTGGAAAGGCTTCTCTTTCGCCGCCTACAGAGTGATAACAGGGGTACTGACTCTGGCACTGATTTTATTCGTTTTTCTGGCATTCTCATTCAATCCCTTTGTCGGTGTACTGATGCTTTTGATGGCTCTACTGGTGTTCGCAGTCTTCACTGTCTTTGATCTGCTTGTACGTGATCTTGTACTGGTCGAGATGATCGAAGAACAGCAAGGCCTGATAGAATCACTGAAGACTACGTGGCGTGAATTCAGGCCTCAGTGGAAGCAGATCGCAGTCTACGTGGTTGTAAGAGTTGTATTGGTAGCAGCTGTAGGAGTCGCACTGGCTACTGCGGCAGGGTTCGCAGCTTTCATACTGTTCGTTCCGGCTGTCTTATTTCTTTTCCTTACTCAATTATCTGTAATCTTCCTTATTCCGCTCATTTTAATCGCAGTTATCGGCTTCATCGTGATTACTGTAATCTCTATGCCTTTCCAGGCCTATATCTATAATTACAAGATCGAGATGTACAGAGGCCTCAAAGAAGAATAGAAAAAAGAGAGGGGGAGGGGGGGTTAGGTTAGAGCTCGAATTCGTCGTACTCCCTGAGGAGTAGTCTAACGGCCTCGTGAAAAGCGTCGGTCTTGTTCTTGAAGACTCCTTCATCTACTTTCCTGTCTAGTTCATCATTCAGAGAGTCCGAGAGTCTTACAGAGACCGTTCCCATTCAAGCTCTACCCTATATAATACATAGAGGCCTTCTATTATAAATTTATTTGAAAAATGTAATACAAATAATTGTGTTCTGAAGGTATTTTGTTTTGAAATTCTCTTTAAGTGCTTAAATAGAAGTTTTTAACTGTATTACGTTTTTTAGAAGTCGGTTAGTGTGGATTGTCTTCCTTCTAGCATCTTGCTTCTTCTCCTTATTCTGCTGTACAGGAATCTGAATTCGTTGCTTACCCTGTACTTCAGGTCTTTGAATGTTTCTATTTCTTCAGGGTCTTCTGTGAAGGCATTCCGGACAGTCTCTCGTATCACCCAGACTCCTAGAGGCGCCCAGTAGTCGGGCGTAACGTCTCTGAGCACGAGTGCTTTCGCCTGTTTTTTCCGTTTGTCCAGGTGTTCCATTATGCCCAGTCTTGTTGCGTAGAACGCGCCGGCTGTCTGTTCGGCGTAATCAGTTCTTCCCGAGTACGGCTCATAGTTCTGCGCTATATAAGTGTTTTTAGCAGAGTTCCAGACCGATCCTGAACGCTTGAACTCCATAAGCTCGTACTCCCATTTGCCAGGCACCAAGAAAATATGGAAATCGTTTCCAACGTAACTGTTTCTGTAATACTCTATCTTGTCAATCCGGCTGTAATGCCGTACTCTCTCACGCAGCTTCTTCGAGATCATATCGTCAGTAGCAGTAATACTCCACCTAGTTGGAACAAGCTCTCTTTTTTCCTCTTCTCCCAGCATCCCTGTAGAGAGACTCTGCTGTATCTTGTAATTATCCACGCCTTTGGAGTAAAGCTCCTTCACTCCTGTCTCAGCTTTAAGATCTGTATCATAGAAGGCCTTCTCCACTTTCCTGGCGACAGTAGGATTTTCACCTAGCTCAAAACGCTCGATATCGCCGGAAGCAGACACCGGTGCCGTCCTCCCACCACTTATACTTGCATTAGGCCTCTTGCTGAGACTGACTTCTATATCCACAGGCCTCCGCGCCATAGCAATCTCACGTGTATTGTCGAGGAACTTATCTGTCTCTTTAACTTTCAGTTTCCTCTTCGAATTAACAAGGGAAGTCCTGAGAGAGGCCACTTTCTCAATGCTGTAGTCCTCGCTGTACCATTTATCAGGGGAATCCATGAGCTGTGAATCTGTCTGCTGCTGGGGCGACAGAACACCGGTATTCACTTTCGGATAGTTGTGGCTTCCTATAAACACGCTTGGAGGGGAGAGGCCCTGAAAGCTTTTCTTCCTCTCCTGTGAAGGCATCACTCTTTCCAGCTTTCGCCGGGCCTCATCTTCGCTCATACCTTTCGCGAGTTTGCCGTATCCCATATTTCGATACTCGGTGTCAATTAATTTGTACGTATCGATATTGAACGGCAAAAGAGTTTCAAAAGTATGTCTTCAATTGAGAATTAGTGGAGGGAATACCTGATTCTGACAAAGAGTATCAGAGACAGATTTATGATTTTGTAGATGAAATAACTCGAGGCCTGACCGGAGAAGATAGAGAAACTTTATCTGATGAACTCGAGCAAGAGTACGGAATAGACTTCTATCCTGTCATTGATCCATGTAACTCTGGAAATGATTATATGAGGACTAGCTTCGGGCTTTCTGGCTTTCTGGCTGATTATTATTCGAGGCCTCAGGATCCGTTTTTTGATGAGAGAAATGAGGATTTTACTGCTTTTATCGAAGAGCTTGGTGAGTGGAAGACTGGCTACGGAAAGCCGCATCTTGTCCAGTATGCGCGTCTTTACTCGGAGATAGCTGATGAAGAAGGTCTGGACTTCGATCATCCTGTAGATGTTCTGATTTTGAAAAGTACTGAAGAAGCAAGGGAACATGTTTGGGAAATGTTTAATGATTTAAGTTCTCAAATCTAGCCGAGTTTCCAGTGAGGATTTTTCCTATCCTTGATATCTACAACTTCATCCAGTATATCTTTCTCACCGCTACTTGTCAGATCCTCCAGCTCCTGTAGAACACGATAGCTTTCCGAGTCTATATCTGTAAGCAAGATGTCTCCTTCCTCAACGTTCCTTCCTACTGTTGCACCGGATATAGATACAGCAACTTCATCTCCTTTCGAGGCCTGCTGAATCGTCTCATTCTGTTCCTGAAGGCTTTTTACTGTTCCTATAACATCTCCTTCCGGAGTCATCAGCTTGGATCCCGACGTCAGTACTCCTTCAACGATCTCACATCCGACTACAGCAGGATTTGATGAACGGAAGACGTGATCAGGCATCAAACGAATCTTCGCAGGCCTTGTAATACTTTCAAGCTTCTCCTTTCTGTTCTTCTCTTTCAACTCGTTCTTCCATGTTGTGTAGCTGTCCAGTATCTCGTAGATTATCTTTGAAGTGAAAAGCTTTGTTTCTGATTCCTCCAGTTGCTTCGAGGCCTGATCTGTAGCTCCCACGTTGAATCCGAATATGGCTTTGTGCTCATCTTCCTCATCCTCCGCTTTAACTACATCGCTTTTGTTTACAGGCCCTACTTCAGCCTTCTGCACCTGTATATCTTTATTTTTGATCTCTGCCATTAAGGCCTCCAGTGAGCCAAGTGAATCTGCTTTCACTACAAGTCCATGTGATTCTGTATCATAGGAGACTGCTTCAAGCTCTTCCGCAACTTCCTTTCTGGCCTCTTCTAGTTCTTCTTCTCCTGAACTTCTTACAGGTGCTCCTGATATCACTCCTTCGAAGTCTTTCGCTGCGATCTTCACTCCTGCAGCAGGCGTAACTTCCTCTGTTTCCGAATAATGTTTGTCCTCTCTGATCTCTCTGAGAGGCCTTGGCTGTAGAAGTGATCTTATCTCTGTTTCTGCGACGCCGTTTGATGTTCCGTACACTATTTTATCGTCTTTGTGTATTTTGCCGTCGTAAAGTATGACGTCTGCTGTTGTTCCCATTCCTTTTTCTTTAGATACTTCAAGTACTGTTCCTTTTCCGATACCGTCTTCTACGTCCAGTTCGTCGCTTAAGTAGTTCTGGCTGAGGCCTGTCACTACCATTAGTAGTTCAGGTATTCCGAGATGTGTTTTGGCTGAGATAGGTACTATCGCTATTTTTTCCTGAAAGTTGTCGACACGGTCGAATCTGTCTGATATGAGTCCGTAGTCGTTCAGTTCTCCCATCAGTTCGTAAATCTTCTGATCAATCTTCTGCTGCACGTGGCTTGGCTGATTTCTGATCGCCTCTGTGAACAGTTCGCTTTCAGTCTTCCAGCCGTTGACTTTGTCTATCTTGTTCAGTGCCACAATGAACGGTGTGCCGGAGTTCTTCAGTATTTCAATTGCTTCCTCTGTTTGTGGCTGTACTCCTTCCTCTGCATCAATCATCAGCACTCCGATATCACTGATTGATCCTCCTCTCTTCCTCAGTGAAGAAAAGGCTGCGTGCCCAGGAGTATCGATGAACATAATTCCTGGAACCTCTATATCAGTTTCAAGCTGTTCAAGAAGACTTCCACACACGTCCTCAAGCGTTTCAAGAGGTACCTCGGTAGCACCGATCATCTGCGTGATGTCACCGGCCTCACCTTCAGTAATGCGTGACTCTCTTATCGCATCAAGAAAACTTGTCTTACCAGCATTTACATGGCCAAGAACAGATAAAATAGGTTGACGAGGCATTAAGCATCACTACCAACCAATTCCTGCATTCAATCTTAAATACCTGTACAGAAACAAAAAAGAGGATTTGGGAAGAAAAATGTATTGAGAACAGGCCTCAAGTGTCTTGAGAGGCCTGTTTACTTTTGATCTTTGTAACTGTGTTTCCTGTTTTGTTCCCAGTTCTTGAAGTCTTTACTGGATGCGAAGTAGAGTCTTTCTCCGCTGTTCTTGACGTACATGATTCCTTCGGAAGGCCTGATTTCCTTTCCGCTGTATGCGCATTCTACCATTGTTGTTTGTTCACCTCTTTGTGTTTATCCTTCCATCTCTGTTTCTTTGATGTGGACGACATCGTCTTCTCTGATTGGGCCTCTGGTGTTTCTTACCAGGATCTTGCCTTCTTCATTTCCTTCGATTATCCGGCATCGGATCTTGCGGACTGTTCTGTGTCCTTGTTCTCCTATGACTTCGATTACTTTGGCTGCTACCATTTGTTATCTGTTGCCTCGTTTTTTGTGTTCTGGATTTTGAAGAGAGGAGAGAGTTTTTTACTCCTCTTCTTCTGCGTTAAGAAGTTCCTGTGCTTTTCTCTGTACGTCTTCAATTTCGTCGTCCGCGTTGCCTGTTGAAGTTACTGCGATAGAGGCTGCCTGAACGTTAACTCCTGCTGCGAGGCCTAGTTCCTCTTTGTCAGGTACGAAAGTGTAAGGAACATCTTTCTCCTCGGAAAGTGCAGGAAGATGCATGACGATTTCTTCAGGACTGACGTTGCCAGCGATGACAACTAGATCAGCTTCATTCCTTTCAATCGTCTTTGTTACCTCGTTTGTACCGGTAACGATTTTACCGGTGTCTCTTGCTTTTTCGATTGCGTTGTAAGTATCGTCGGCGAGTTGATCGCCTGGTTCAAATTTCTGGTATGCCATTTTTGATTAAACACCTTTCACGCCTCTGTGATCATCAAGGCTATGCAATGTAAAAAACAAGAGAGAATGGAACTTTTTTATACCCACTCAAAACACGCTTCACAGAAAAAAATCAGAGACTGACTCTCTAGACGCTCTCCGGGTCCCAGTCACCCAGCTTACTGTTCTCAATACGATCAAGATCCTCCTCTAAATCACGGATAAGCATATTCAAACGATGCTCATTGGAATCAGAATCCTCAACAGGAAAGGCCTCCATCTCATCCACAAGCTCCTCCTTCAAGAAACGCATCAACTGTATAGCTGAGGCCTCTTGCTTCAATTCATCGAACTGTTCTCGAAGCTCTTCAGTAGTCATAAATCTAGTATGTAGGAGATAGTTTTTTTACTTCTGACCTGTCTCGATTATATTCTCGATATCGCCTCGCCTGTCGCCGTAGGCCTCCGTAACTTCACGTATATCTCTTTCAGTCTCTTTCTCATCACGAACTGTCTTCTTCATATCATCAAGATTCTCCTGCAACTCCTTCGCAAGATATCCCATCTCCTCAATCATCTCACGGACATCCCTGAAGTTCTCCTCACGTAAAAACAGTGGCTCGTTGCTGTCAGGCCTTGAATCCTCACTCTTGCTCTTGGAGGAACGAACAACTTGTCTTTGATTGTCTTCATCCTCTGATGAAAGGAAGTCGTCTTTCGCCTGCTGAGACTGTTGACTGCTTTGCTGCTGTACCTGACTCTGCATCTGTTGCTTTTGAGTATCCTGTCCGGGAACCTTTATCCTCTCACCGACCTGGCTTTGAGGCCTCTGGTTATCTTGTTCCTGTTGAGGCTGTTGGATTTGCTGACTTCCAAAGCCCTGTGCCTGATTGTTTGAGGCCTGCTGATTCTGCTGAGACTGTCCGGACTGGCTTTGATTTCCGAATGTGTTTGATTGCTGCTGGTTGAATCCCTGCTCTGGATCTTGTTGGCTTTGTTCGGAACTTCCAAAGTCGAAGTCATCGCTAAATCCTTGACTCTTTTTTTGACGATTCTTCTCGCCCTGTATCATGCCTTTTATCTCCTGCATGTTTTCCTCTAGCTCTTCCTTATCGTCGGATCCAAAATTGAACATGGCAGCTCTAATTGATTAATATGTTCTGGCTTCGTTTAAATATTATCCCTGTATGAAAACACTGAAACAAAAATAATTGAACAACACAGTTGCGGTGGAATATAGGAACAGGTAAGTAAAGTAAGAAAAAATTTGATCGGCCTTTTTAGGCCTCTGCCGCTTCTTCATCGTCATCTGGTACGGCTACGGAGACAAAGTCCTCTAAATTCTCTTCAAGCTTCTCTCCGTTAATCTCCTTCATCTGATCTGCCAGAAGCCATAGCACCATTCCAATGGCGTTCTCTCCCTTATTATTCGCAGGGATAACGTAGTCAACGTTGTCCAGACTGTTCTCTGAATCAGCAATAGCTACAACAGGGATATTAGTATTCGAGGCCTCTGTAATTACTTGGCCATCTTCCTCAGGATCAGTTACAATAACAATTTCAGGTTCTTTGAAATTGTCTGATCTCGGGTTCGTAAGTGTTCCAGGCATGAAGCGTCCGTTGACACTGTCAGTATTCATTACTTCGGAGAAAGTTCTGATAGGCTGAAAAGCCTCATCTTTTCTTCCTACTACCATAATCTCCTCTGAATCATACTCTGAAAGCACTTCAGCTACTTTTCTTATCTGTTCATCAGTCTTATTTAAATTAAGAATTGCAAGACCGTTCTTCTTTACGTGGAAGATGTAATCATCCATATCGGCGTCCTGAGATCTTGTTCC
>JALDAN010000012.1 GCA_022729355.1 Candidatus Nanohalarchaeota archaeon
CTCAGTCGCTGGCTGGGCACATGAAATCCGTGATCTTGGAGGCCTCACTTTCGTCATCCTGAGGGACAGGGAAGGCCAGATACAGGCGACTTTCAAGGAGGATGACGATGATGAACTATTCGAGAAATCACAGGAAATCGGGAAAGAGGATATAGTCCACGTAACAGGACTGGTGGAGGAAAACAGTCAGGCACCCGGCGACAGGGAGATAAAGCCGGAAAGCATGGAGATTATTTCAGAAGCTGACTCGCCTCTGCCTATGGATGTATCGAAGAATATTGACTCCGATCTATCTACAAGACTTGACAACCGTTTCATGGATCTGAGAAGGCCTGAAAAACACGCCATCTTCTCTATGAGAGGTAAGATGATGGAGGCGATGGAGGAATGGTTCGCGGAGAACGAGTACATCAAGATTGATACACCGACGATCGCAAAGATGGGTGCTGAAGGAGGTGCAGAACTGTTCCCGGTTATCTACTACGATCAGGAGGCCTTTCTTTCACAGAGCCCACAGCTCTACAAGCAGATGCTGATGGCAACAGGATTCGACAAAGTATACGAGACAGGTACAGCGTTCAGGGCGGAGGAGTTCGCGACCTCCCGTCATATCTCGGAGATCTCCATGTTTGATGTGGAGCTTGCATTTATCGAGGATCAACACGATGTCATGGATGTCCTGGAGGATTCACTGACAGATACACTGAGAAAGGTGAAGAAGCGAGCTGCAAGAGAGCTCGACGAACTTGACATCGATCTGAAAGTTCCGGAAGAAGACTTCCCACGTATAAAATTCGAGGAAGCCCGCAGAATCCTGAAGGAAGAGTTCGATCACGTACCTGAAGATGAAGGAGATCTCGACACAAAAGGAGAACAGCTACTTGGAGAATACTTCGAGGAACAAGGACACCCTGCATTCTTCGTAATCGGGTATCCAGGTGAAAAGTTCTACTACATGGAGGCAAGAGAAGGCGACGAGTACCAGTCACGCCGCTTTGACCTTATCTACAAAGGCCTTGAGCTGGCTTCAGGCGGGCAGAGAGAGCACGATATGGATCGCCTGATGAACGCCATCGAAGAGGAAGGCATAGATCCGGAGGATATCAGCTTCTACCTTGAAAGCTTCAAGTTCGGAATGCCTCCACACGGAGGATACGGACTAGGAATCGACAGACTTGTCAAACAGATCGCAGACCTTGACAACGTCAAAGAAGGCATCCTGTTCCCGAGAGATCCGAACAGACTCACACCGTAAAAAAGGCCTCCAACCCACATATCACATCTTCTTTTTATTTTTTACAGGAATCTCTGTAGTTCCCTCCACAGTTCCGGGAAATCCGTGTACCCTGACTCTGTGTTGAAGTGGCCTGCGTTGGCAACAAGCTCCAGATTTGCATCAAGCTTCGGCGCCAGTTCAGCCGCCTTCTCCAAGGGAACGTAAGGATCAGAATCGGAATGGAATACGAAGAACTCCTTTGAGGAGGCCTTTATCCCCTGGAAGTCAAACTTTTTCTCTGCAAATGATTCATTGAGTGGATCGAATCTTTCATCGTGTAGAGGCCCCGTGAATCCTGAGATAAGGAATGAGGCCTCTACTGTAGTGCTGATTTCTTCAAGTACGCTTAGTATGAATACTGCTCCGGTGCTGTGGCCTATCAGCACTGTTTCACTGTCTATCTCCATTTCGTGTTGTTCCAGTACTTTCATCCAGTTCTCCAGGCTCTGATTCTCCGGTGTCGGGAACTCAGGTCTGGCTACCTCTATGTCTTCTGCTTCAAGTTTTTTCTTTATCTCCGGGAACCAGTGATCGTATTTTCCTGCTCCGGTGCCGTGGAATATGAAGGCCTTTTTCATAAGATGCGTTTTCTACGTGGATTAATTGGGCGCCCTGTGTTTTTTAACCTGAAGCATACCAATTATGTTACATATGCCGGAGCAGGAGCTGAAGCAGGAGGAGGCAGAAGACGAGGCCTCTGAAGGAACAACGAAGATCACAAAGGTAAGCTGCAAAGGCTTTAAGAGCTTCCAGAGAAGAACATCAATCCCTTTCTACGAAGGCCTCACAGCAATCGTAGGGGAGAACGGGAACGGTAAATCAAATATACTGGACGGTTTGAGCTTTGTATTCGGAAGACGTTCCTCAAGACTTAGAGCTGAGAAACTGGAGCAATTGATATTCAACGGCGGAGACTCCAGAAAAGCAGCAGACTACGCACATGTTACAGTTCACCTGGATAACTCTGATGGAATCTTCGATGAATTCCTTGAGGAGAAGGAAGAAGAGGAAACCGATGAAATCACTCTGGGACGTAAAGTTACTCGCGCCGGTTCCTCCATGTACAAGTTCATGGGTACGAACTGCAAACGCTCCTTCATCGAAAGAGTAGCCAGAAAGGCAAATATCGATCCTGATGGATACCACTTCGTCAGACAGGGGAAAGTCACGGAGATCGTTGAACAGAGCGACGTTGAGAGACGAAAAGTCATAGACGAACTCTCAGGAGTGAAGGACTTCGATGAAAGAAAAGACGAGGCCCTCAAAGAGCTTGAAGAAGTAGAGGAGCGCCTCAACGAACAGCAGATAATACTGGAGGAGAAAAAAGAGTACCTTGACAAGTTGAAGGATGAAAAAGAGATAGCCCTGAAGTACAGAGAGCTCGAAGATAGAAAGAAAAAGATAGAGGCCTCTATACTTGAGGTCAGGAAGAGAGCTCTGTCTAAAAGGCTTGCTAATATTAATACTGATACGGCAGAGAAAGAAGATCGTGTGGAGGAGCTTGAGGAGAAGCTTGAAGAGATTGACGCCGATATAGATGAGAAGAAGGATCGTATAGATGAGATAGAAGAGGAGCAGAGTCAGGGAGATACTGACGTGCAGCACCTGGAGAATCGTATAGATAAGAAGAGAGGGCAGATTCAGAACAAGAGAGATAAGCTGGAGGATCTTGAAGATACTATCAAAGAGCTTGAGAAGATGAAGAATCGGCAGAATACCGGTTCAAGAGCTGTTGATGCTGTTCTTTCGCTTGATAATGATAAGATTGAAGGTGCTTTTCAGGATCTGATATCAACTGAGGATCGTTTTGCTGTAGCTATAGAGACAGCAGCCGGAGGACATATGAACGATGTAGTTGTAGAGGATAAGCAGACCGCTGTGGATGCTATCAACTACTTGAAGCGGGAAAATATTGGAAGAGCTCGTATGCTGCCTCTGGATAAGATAAAGGACAGGAATAAATCCGCCAAGAGTCAGATGGCATTGAAGAAGAAGGGAGTGATAGATTATGCATCTAACTTGATTGAATACGATGATAGATATCAGAAAGCAATCAATAATGTTTTCTCTGACACGCTTGTAGCTGAGGATCTGGACTCAGTGAAGAACGTGAACGGCGTGCGTGTCGTGACGTTGGATGGAGATGTCATGAGCCGCGGAGGATCTATGACAGGAGGGAAAAAGAAGAAGCGTAAAGGAAATAGGAGTAAAAATCTCTCTAATAACCTGAATCCAGATAAGAAACGTAAGGAGAAGAAGGAAGTGGAGGGAGAGATAGAGGATCTTCAGCGAGATATAGCTGAACTGAAGAAGATGAAGGAACGTAAGGAGAACGAGCAGCAGACAGATGATGAATTAAGAGAGGAAAAGAAGAAGATACGTGAGGAAATGGATGAAATCAGGGATGAAAGACAGGAACTTTACTCCGAGAAAGAGAAACTGAAATCGAAGATCAATGATGTAGGAAGTAAGAAAGCCAAAGCCAAGGCAGAACTTGAAAACGTGAAAGACGATCTTGAAGAATACGATTATGATGAGGATGAATTGATAGGCCTTGATTCAACTCCTGAAGACCTGAAGACGAAGAAGAGGAAAGTACTGAAGAAGCAGAACTCCATGGGGCCTGTCAATATGCGGGCGATTGATGAGTACAAAGAGAAGAAGGAGGAGTTTGAGGAGGATCAAGAACGTGTATCGGAGATCAGGCAGGAGAAACTTGAGATAGAGGACCTGATAGATGAGATAGATCAGAAGAAGCGTGAAAGATTCATGGACACGCTTAACGAAATTAATGAGGATTTCTCGCGTATATTTACGGAGCTTTTCGACGGCGGGAACGGAGAACTTGTACTTGAGGATGATGATATAGAGAAAGGCCTCAAGATAAGAGCTGCTCCACCAGGAAAAGATCCACACATCATACAGGCACTTTCAGGAGGGGAGAAAACTATGACAGCTATCGCATTCGTCTTTGCGATCCTTGAATACGAGGAAAGTCCTTTCTACATCATGGATGAGATCGACGCAGCACTTGATAAGCAGAACTCAAAGAGGCTTTCAGACCTGCTCAAAGACTACTCTGAAGGCAACCAGTTCATCGTGATCAGCCACAATGATATTACTGTACGACACGCAGAACGCGCCTACGGAGTATCTATGCAGGATGGAGTCACCAAGATGCGAAGCATCGAACTGGAAGTATAAAAAAGGATTTAACACGTTTCTTCTCTGGAACTTTATCAGGCCTCTTAACATGAGAAGTTAAATAAACAGGCCTAACAAACAGTTTAATGTGAGGAGAAAGGCCTCGTAACACGGATTGAATCAGAGAGGGCTGATCTTCTCAGCAGGGCATCGGGGGTTGCCCTGAAAAAGAAGGTAATTTTTGGAGAGAGAGAGGGGGGATCAGAAGCTGAAAAAGAGAAAGGAGTTGATCCTCTGGAAACAATGGATAATTACAATTTCGAGATGGTGGCGGAGCAGCCATGGGAAGAGACACTGGAGTTTCTGGCATCAGACATGGATCCAGAAAATATTGATATCTGTGTTCTGGCAGATAGATACAGAGAGTACATTTCAGAGATGCGTAATCACGATCTAAAGGTCTCTGGACGAGCTGTACGTGTAATGGCCGCTCTTCTTAATATTAAGGCGCAGACTCTGAGACTTGAAGATGAAGAGCCGGAGCAGGAGGAAGAAAATCCAATGGACTTCGAGGAGGATATCGTGGAGGAAGAACTTATAGAAGAGGATGATGAGCCGGATCTTGAAGTAGGGCCTGATCTGGAGATGCCTGTACGTCAGAAGCCTCAGAGACGTATCACTATGGATGAACTGAAGGCCTCCCTTGAAGATGCTTTGGAAGTGAAGGAGCGGCGGGAGGAACGTGAAGAGGCCCGTATGGAGATGGATCAGCAGTTCGAGGTGGAGGAAGAGGATCTGCAGACGAAGCTTAATTCTCTGTATGGGCGTATCCGGGATTTTGTGAGTTCGCCTTCAGAGAACGTTGATTTTTCTCGTATTGTGGAGGATACTGACAGGCAGGAGCGTATCGAGAAGTTCAAGCACGTACTGAATCTGGAGAACGACAGGAAAGTCGATCTTATACAGGAAGAGTTCCTTGGAGATCTTCAGATCAAGCCGAAGGAACAGGCAGGATAAAACCTTTAACTGCTTCAGGAGATGAATTAGATTATGGACGACAAGAAATCAAGACTTGAGGCCGCACTTTTCTTGGCTGAAGAGCCTGTATCCAAAGACGAGTTATCAGAGATACTTGATATCGGAAGCATCGGATTTGTCGAGGAACTTATCGATGAATTCGAGAAAGATCTTTCAGAGGAGCATAGAGGCCTTGAGCTTACCGCGACAGTTAACGGGTACGAGTTGAAAGTTAAGACCGATCACATTGATCACGTTTCCCATCTTGCTCCTCATCAGGATTTGAATGAGGGACAGTTGCGTACTTTGAGCCTTATCGCGTACAATGCACCTCTTGAGCAGGCGGATCTTGTTGAAATCCGTGGGAACAGGGCCTATCAGCACGTAAAGGAGCTTGTTAACCGTGGATTTGTTGAAAAGGAGAAAGATGGGCGTACTGCTATCCTGGACGTTACTGATTACTTCCTTGACTACTTCGAGATAGATTCTGTGGAGGCCTTCAAAAATAAGGTTGACGGAGAGGAAGAGGATGAGCAGGAGAAAGGCGGTCAGACAAGAGAGCTTCTGTAAAAGGCGAATGGGCTTTTATGTAAATGACTTTCGCAACAGTTTTTCATGGAGCTTACAAGTCTGGATCTCTCGATACTTATCGATGAGTTCAAAGTAATTGAAGAAGGACATGTACAGAAAGTGTATCAAAGAGGTCAGGAATTTACACTGGAAGTATACGTGGCCGGGGAAGGGAAGAAAAGACTGATACTGGGACCGGACAGAGCATTTCTTTCGAAGTACAAGAGAGATAATCCCACAAGGCCTCCAGGCTTCTGCATGGAACTCAGGAAGCACCTTGGTAAAATCGATTCTGTGGAGCAGAGAGGCTTTGACAGAATCCTTGAGATAAAAAGCGGAGAGCATACACTGATATGCGAGCTGTTTGGGAAGGGCAACTTTATTCTTCTTGACGGAGAAAGGATCATCGGTGCTCTAAGACAGGAGGAATGGGCTGATAGAACGATCCGGACCGGTGAAGACTACGTCTACCCGGAGCCAACGACCGACCCGAGAGACACAGAGGACTACTTCCAGCTGATCGATGAAGGAGAGATCGTCCGAGAGATAGCATCCAAACTGAGCTTCGGAGGAACATATGCAGAGGAGACACTTGCAAGAGCCAACATCGAAAAAGACAGAGAAGTGGAGTCACTTACCGACAGAGAAAGACAGGAGATACAGGGACAGATAGAGAAAATGCTCAACCCCGAAATAAGTCCTAAACTTTACCTCGAAGACGGTATGCCCGTAAGAAGCGCACCTTTCACACTGGAGAAATACGCAGACCACAGCGAACGTGACATGGAGGACTTCTCAACAGCAATCGACGAATACTACTACATAAGAAAAAAGACAGAGGAGAAACGGAAAAGAAGAGAGGCCTACGAGGACAAACTTGGAGCACTACAGAGAAAGAAAGAACAACAGGAGCACAAGATAGAAGGCCTGAAGACGTCGGCAGAGGAGAAACGCAGTAAGGCGGAAAAAATTTACGAGAACTACAGGACCCTTTCACAGCTCAAGGAGAAACTGGAGGCCTCAATCGAGGCAGAAGGCTGGGACTCTACAAGAGAGAAGCTTGATGAAGCAGATACTGAGGCCTCTAAGCTTGTTCAAGGTTTGAATGAACAGGAGGAGTTCTTCTCAGCGGATGTTGATGGAGGCCTGAAGGTTTATCTTTTCCAGAATCTTGAGGCGACGGCATCACAGTACTACGATAAGGCGAAGGAGTCAGAGTCAAAGATTGAAAGTGCTCGCAAGGCACTCTCAGAGACTGAGGAGGAGCTTCAGGCTCTTGAAGAGGAGACTGTAGAAGTGGAAGAAGTGATGGAAGATAAAAGCGAGAAAAGAAGTAAAAAATGGTTTGAGAAGTATCGATGGTTCCGATCCTCGGAAGACTTTCTTGTACTTATCGGAAGAGATGCTCAGACGAACGATATGCTGGTCAAGAAGCATATGGAGTCGAACGATCTTTACTTCCATGCAGATTTCGACGGTGCACCCAGTGTAGTGGTTAAAGATGGCCAGGAAGCCGGTGAAAAAACACGTAAAGAAGCAGCGAAAGCAGCAGTCACTTTCTCAAAGACCTGGAAAGCAGGGATCGGAGCCGACACAGTATACCACGTTGAACCTGAGCAAGTTACCCAGAACCCTGAATCAGGAGAGTATCTGGAGAAAGGAGCTTTCGTGATTAGAGGGGACAGGAACTACATGCGAAACATCTCAGTGGAGGCCTGGATAGGACCTTACAGCATAGAGGAAGATGTTCACGTACCGATGGCAGGCCCGGAAGACGCAGTGAAGGAGCACTGCAGTGACGCCGTGGAACTAAGGCCCGGTCATACAAAGAAATCAGATATAGCCAAGAAGATCCAGAAAAGATTCAATGACTACGATCTGGACCTGGACTACATTATAAGGGCGATGCCGCCCGGCAAGTCGAGTCTTGAAAACTGAAGGCCTCAGAACTCCACATCTATACTGTTATCACTGTAGAAACTCCTGTTCCTGAACAGGAAAGCGGATAGGCCTGTGAATATTCCCAGTGCTGCAGATGCTGAGACAGCCGCCACTGAAAGAATTTCAAGTGAAAGCAGGAAGTACATGAATATTGCTGCAAGACCTACAGAAGTGAAAAACGTCAGTACAGCATCTATAGAGATTCCTAGAAGGCCTCTTTCTTTATAATAATTCTTGAAGTCAATCGATCCTTCAGGTACATCGATAAAGTACCATGTGAGCGGGATAGATATCAGTGTCGCCAAAAAGGAAACAACGAAAGGCGACATGATATGCGAAACCATTAGAGGCAGCATTAGGATCGCTGAGAGGCCTGCAACTGCGCTTACAGCCAGCATTTTGAACACTACCTTCAAGTCAAACACAGGCCTCATACAAACGAATTGGTGAACAGCGCCATAAAAAATAAATGGAGGATATTAACACTATCCGAACAGTAGGCCTATCCCTGCTGTTAAGGCTATAGAGAGGACGAATGCTCCTATCCACGCCAGGACTGTTCTGTGGATTTTTTCGTCACTCCGGTTTTCTGTGCTTTCCACCAGGCCGCTTCCGATAACGGCTGCTACAATCGCCAGATTGAATGATACCGGAGCACCTATCTGTATGCCGGCCTGAGCCAAGAGACCTGATGCTGCTAGTGCAGCCACAGAGCGGCGCGGACCGACGTTTGAGTAATCATATGCTACAGCCTTGATTATCCGTGGAGATATCATCCATGAACCGAGGAGAATTGCCAGGCCTCCAAGTAAAAGCAGAGAAGTTGTGGACATCTGGAGTCCCTGTAATGGGCCTACAGCGAGGCCTACTGATGCTGCACCGGCCGTGTATGCTACGTATGATCCTGATATCAACAGTAGATAATTGATCAGTCTCTCTGAGCCTTCTTTTGGTACAAATCTTCTGATAGCCTTTGCAAATATGTAAGCCAGTACTAATGCTACTACAGGTGTAGCTAGCCAGAATCCTACCACCATACCTATCTCCTCAAAGTTGAGAGCATTACCGAAGCCTATTCCACTTCCTATGACAGCTCCTACAACAGTGAATGCTGTAGGCATAGGGTAATCAGTTAAGACACTGACAATTACAAGACCTGAGCCAACTAAGAGTATTGAAGCCGCCTGAAAAGTAGTGATGGATCCGAAAAGTATTCCTGAACCCACAGTATCTGCTACGTTCTGACCCTGGACAACTGAACCAATGAAAGCAAATACTCCTGCAAGCAAGGCCAACCGCATGACATTAGATTTGCCTGAAGAATTTACAGGGGCGAACGAAGGTGCTACACTGGAAGCACCTATTGATATACCCATGAAAACGGCCGCTACTAATGCAAAGATAGTTACAGGATCCATTGATTAAATTCAATCACTGAAGTTATCCTTTAAAGCCTGCCTGTAGTTTTTATCTGGTACATTAACATCCATAGTGTACTGTCCTTTTCTGTTCTCAGTAATATTTGCAGAGAACTCTCTTGCATCGAAGAAATAGGGATTGAGTTTGAGCATCATCTTCGAGTATATCTTTTCTTCAAGGCCTCTAGTCACTTTGACAGTCCTAGAGTATATGGGTCTGACAACTCTTCTCGTCGTCTTCTTGACTTCTTCTTCAGGCATTTCTCCCTTCCCGATCTTCTTTCCTGCTTCTTTAGCGGCCTTGCCTGCTTTCTCCATATCTTTTTTTACTCCCTCCGACTTCTTCTCTGCTTCCGTCTCCGGGATCGAGGCCTCTTCAACTGTCTTCTCCTCTATCTTCTTTTTATCATCGTCTGGACGAGGCCTCCAAGCATTGAATTTCTCTATAGAAGAGCTGTCGACGTTTTCAGCATCCATTACTTTCTCTACTTCTTCCGCAAATTCTGATACTTCCTCTATGTCTCCTTCTTTTTTGACTCCTGAGTTCGTCTCGTGTAATCCTTTTCGGGACATAGGGCACCTTGTAGTACAGTCAATAATGTTGCGAGTTTAAAAATGCTTCTACTGTTTTACCAGTGAAAGGATTTTTTCACGTAGAGATGTCTCTACCTCCTCAAGTGACCGCTCTCCATCGATTATACACCAGCCCTCCTTCCTCGCAACTTTCAAGCCGTTGGAATTGGATTTCTGCATGTAGGAGTCATCAAGCTCATGTATATCTTTATCCTTCCCATCCATCCTTCTCAAGGCCTCCTCCGGACTGATATCAAGATAGAATACTGTATCCGCATCAGGAAGATCAGCATCTATACTTTTGATATACTTCCTCTTCTCCTCCCACTCATCTTCAAAGCCCACAAGCTGATGAATCAAGTTCGCCTCCCTGTACCTGTCACAGACAATTATACCGCCCTCATCAACGAACTCTGCTATAAGCTCCTTGAACTGTTTCCTGTCAGCAGCGTAGATATCCACAATAAGCTCCATATCGATACTGCCGCGATCTCCGAACTCACCGTTGAGATAGGCCTCTACAACTCTGCCTCCCGGAGTCTGACTGTAAGTAGGAAATGATAGATGCCAGACACCGTCCCTGATAGAGTCATCGACACGTTCCTCATTCTCCGGATCAGGATAGCGCCCGGGCATCCTCCCAACAATCCTTCTCTGGGCCTCCTTACTGATACTTGAGTATTCTTTATCTCGCAGCCATTCGGCTATTCTGTAGGCCTGAGTCTGTTTTCCGGATGCATCCGGGCCTTCTATCACGATAAAAGTTCCTGAACGGTTCTCTTCTTTCACGGAGAGTTATTGGCGTGAAAGCGTTTTGAAACCTGCGGGCCTTTTTTAACCTTGAAAAAAGGATAATAGTTTTTATGTTCGATGAAGGAGAATTCAAAACACTGGGAGTGGCTACAGGCCTTATCGCATTAAATATCGCAGTTATGTGGATCTTTGCATTCACACCGCTAAATATGATAAACGATATACTGTTCGGAACGTTCTTCTTCCTCGGAGTGGCAGTATTCGGTCTTGCACTGACAGGAGGCCTCTACATCGCCAGAAAAGGCCTAAGCGGAGGAGATAAAGGCCTTGCTGTAGCAGGTACAGCAATCATACAGGTTGCATACGGAGTCTTCGGCGCAGGAATAATCGGATTCCTGCCTCCAGCAACTCAAGCACTCGCTATAATAGGAGCCGGAATCGTATCAATCATGATTGCACTTTTCGCAGGCCTGCTTGTATACGGAACAGGGAAAGACTTCTCACACTGGGGTAGATACTCCAACTATCTATTCCTCGGAGTATTTGGAATATCCTTCATCGGAAGCTTCACACCTACACTCATCATTATAGCTTTCGCACTTGCATTACTCGGCTTCACAGTCTACCTTATCCATCAGATCTACATGACCAAGACAAGAAGTGAAACACCACTACTCAACGGACTCGGCATCTACACAGCATTCATGGGTGTATTCGTCCAAGTAATACAGATGATAATCCGAATGCTAGCAAAAAGGTGAACCTCAAATGTCTGAAATCAGGCCTGCCGTAAAAGCAGTGATAGAACGCAACGGCAAAGTACTTGTACTGAAGACAGAGACCCCAGAACGCACATACCATGTTCTTCCCGGAGGTAAAATAGATTACGGCGAAACACCGAGAGAAGCTCTTGAAAGAGAACTTGTCGAGGAGATAAGCTGCAAGGCCTCTATCGGAGACGTTTACGGCACATATCATTTCTTCACAGGAGCTGACGATGATGGAATGCAGATAGTTGTCACTGCTTTCAAGGCGTCTATCGGCGATCGGGAAGTGGATATTGGTTCCAATCCTGCTGAGGATGAAAACATTACTGAGGCCTCATGGATGACTTTAGATGATCTTGAGGAGAAGTGTTCGAATGATTCTCTTATCGAGATGCTTCGATCACAGTTGTAAGGGGAAAGATATAGTAGAGTCGGGATTCAAGTTGGAGACTGTATGAAGCATCGTGATCTTGAAGAGGCTGATCCAGAGGTATACGAAGCACTGAAAAACGAGATTGAAAGACAGGAATCCGAGAGCCTGGAGATGATCGCATCGGAGAACTTTGTCCCAAAACAGATACTTGAGGCCCAGGGAAGTGTTTTAACGAATAAGTACGCAGAAGGATATCCCGGGAAAAGATACTACGCAGGATGCGAATACCACGACAAAGTTGAGAACCTAGCCAGAGAAAGAGCCTGTGAAATATTCGGAGCTGATCACGCAAACGTTCAGCCTCACTCCGGTTCAACAGCTAATCTGGCGGTCTACGGCAAGATAGTAGGCAAAGACGCAAAGATACTGGGACCTGTTCTTTCACACGGAGGTCACCTCTCACACGGACACAGCGTCAACATGTCAGGCGACTTCTTCGACTTCGGCACCTACCCTATCAACAGAGAGACAGAGAGATTCGAGAAAGAAGACGTGATGAAAGCCGCCAAAGAACACAATCCCGACCTGATAGTCTGTGGATACTCTGCATACCCCAGAGAAGTGGACTTCGAGATGTTCAGAGAAGTCGCTGACGAAGTTGATGCAATCCTTATGGCGGACATAGCACATATATCAGGCCTCGTAGCCGCAGATGAACACATGCAGCCTTTCCCGCACTGCGATATCGTCACGACAACCACACACAAATCAATCAGAGGAGCAAGAGGCGGCATGATACTCTGCAAGGAAGAGTACGCCGATGAAGTAGATCAGGCAGTCTTCCCGTACAGCCAGGGAGGACCTCTGATGCATCAGATCGCAGGAAAAGCAGTATGCTTCAAAGAGGCCTTAAGACCGGAGTTCAAGGATTATGCAAGACAGATCAAGGATAATACCAAATCACTTGCAGAAGGCCTCAGAAGTGAAGGCCTTGAGCTTGTTTCCGGTGGCACCGATAATCATCTTGTCCTCGTTGACTTGAGGGAAGAAGACACTACTGGAAAAGAAGCTGAAAGCGTTCTGGAGGCCTGTAATATTGTAGTGAATAAGAATACTGTTCCTTATGATCCGGAGTCGCCTAGAGTGACTTCAGGTGTTCGTATAGGTACTCCTGCATTGACTACCCGTGGCATGGAGGAGGAAGAGCTGCGTGAAATAGGTGAGATGATCGGTAGAGTTGTTAAGAGAGTTGAGGATGAAGAATTGCATGAAGAGGTTCGTGGACGTGTTTCGGAGCTTCTTGATGAGTTCCCTCTTTACAGTGATTCCGAGGTGGAACTGTAGCGGTGTTGGTCAGATATAAAATAGCTGAATGCCTAGATATGATTCAGGAGGGGACTTGATTCTTGGAACAGTACCATCAGCTTGTTGAGAATATACTGGAAAACGCTAACTACAGGGAAAACAGAACCGGTGTAGATACTTTAAGCACTTTCTCACAGCATTACAGCATCGATTTGCAGGAAGGCTTTCCACTAATCACGACGAAGGATATGTCAGGTTACAGGTGGAACTCGCTGATCCATGAACTGCTGTGGTACTTCTCAGGAGAAGAACATATCAAGAACCTGAGGGAGCACACCAAGATCTGGGACGCATGGGCCAATGACGAAGGCCTCCTGCCTACGGCTTACGGACGATTCTGGCGCCGCTACCCTGTACCTGGGGGGGAGGATCTTCTAAAGGGAGAATGGTGGCCGACCAATACTGATGAATGGATCGAAGACGCACAGGAACAGTACGATCTCAGTGAGGAGGAAATCAGGGAAGGGATCTCCAGATGGATTAACGAAGAGGATGATGGAAGAAAAACTTTCGACCAGATACAGTACGTCATCGACACGTTAAACGGCGATCATCCTTACAGATCAGAGAAATCAAGAAGACTGATCATCAACGCATGGCATCCAGCGAATGCAGCCGTATCAAAGCTGCCGCCATGCCACTTCACATGGGTGCTGAACGTACAGGATGGAAAACTTAACACACACCTCACACAGAGATCAGGAGATACCGCACTCGGAATACCATTCAACATCGCAGCATACGCATTGATCACAAAGATAATAGCGAAACAGACAGATCTGGAACCCGGAAAGTTCTCACACACGATCGTAGACTCCCACATCTACTGCGGGAAAGAAGAAAGAGGCCTCTGGTACAAGGAAAACCTTCAGGAACTCAAGCAGAGGATGAGAGAAGCCTCCCAGAAAGAAGAGTATCTGGAGATCAGGGACTGGATTCTTGATAACGCACCTGAACAGGAGAAGAAATACGATCACGTTCCAGGCCTCTTAAAGCAGATATCCAGAGAATCACGTGAAAAGCCTGAGATGTCTCTGCCAGATAAATCAATCGACGAGCTGGAGTACGAGGACTTTGAACTGGAAGATTACAGGCCTCACGAAGGCATCACGTTCGCGGTGGCTGAATAAAAGCTATGGAAAAGATCATAATCGTTGGAATGGATGAAGAGAACGGTATCGGGAAAGACGAGGATATTCCATGGCATTACAGCGAGGATATGAAACATTTCAGAGAGGAAACCACTGGACACACTGTTCTCATGGGCCGCACCACCTTCAACTCTCTTCCAGACGACTACAGGCCTCTGCCTGACAGAGAAACAATAGTATTAACGCGTTCAGGCCTTGAAGAAGAATACAGTTCTGTAGCGGAGGCCTCCAGTCTTGAAGAAGCATACGATAAAGCCGGTTCTCCTCTTTACATCGCAGGGGGAAGCTCTGTCTACAGGCAGACACTTGAAGACGCCGATGAACTTGTAGTAACTCGTATTCCTGGAACACATGATTGTGACAGTTTTTTCCCAGAAATCGATAGCTCCTGGATCAAAGAGAGGGAAAAAGATCTCGGAGAACTTACTGTAGAATACTTCAAGAAGAAATAAGGCCTCTAGATACTATCTTCAAATCTTTTATGCACGTCCTTAACTTTCTCCTTGATATCCTCAAGTCCTGGGCCTGTGGAGAAGAAGTCTGAATTCTTTACATCGCTGAGAGTCTTCTCTCCTTTACCTAGACGGCCGCTTTCAACCTGCTCCGAGGCCTCCCGCAGTTTCTTCACAATATCATCATCCCTGAATTTTTCATCAAGCTCCTCGAAGCTAGTCTCTATATCATCTTCCTGTTCCTGATCTATCTGAGTCTCCGCAGCTGTCTGTTGCTGAGGCCTTCTCATGTTTTGTGGCCTCTGACTTGGTTCACTGCTTCCGCTTGTCAACTCTACTTTATTTATCTGATTCTGGAAGGCTTCTGTATCTTCTATCTTGTTCTGTGGTGTTCTTCCTCTGCGGGCTGCTACGAATAGTGCTGAGAATAGCAATCCTGCTATAATCAGTACCATCGGCATCATTGAAGTTGTTTCCTCAATTCTGAATGTGTCTGTAGCTGTGTAAATATCTTCATCGTCTGTTATAACTGTTTCAAGTGTGTAGAGGCCCGGATCCAGATCTTCCACAGGGAATGTTTCTTCCAGTTGAGAGCCATCGGTCACTGCTACTTTTTCAGTATGGAATACCTGATGACCTGTTTCATTGTATACTGTGGATTCTACAGATAGTTCACGAGATTCATGATCTTCAATATCATCTATAGAAGTATTGAACAATATCTCACCATTATCTACTTCTGTATCAGCCTCTATATCTGTTTCACCGATTACTTCAACAACTATATCAGCTGTAGCTGCTACATCTTCAGCTGAGGCAATAATCTGTCCATTAAACGTGCCTGTCTCAACCGCATCTACTTCTATATCTATCTGTCTACTTTCCTCTACATTCAAGATTTCTGAGTAACCAGCGAGCGGCTGGAGGCCTTCAACTTCTACCTGTACATCAAGCTCCTCTGAAACACTGATTTCAGGCCTGTAAAAATCAGTATCTCCTTCATACATCTCTAGGAAGGCCTCTGAAGGCAGAATATCTATTTCAGGATCTTCTTCCCCAGGATCAAGAGTTCCTGAGTCTCCTTCATCTTCATCTCCAGTGCCTTCTTCATCATCTCCTTCATCTGTATCATCTTCATCATCGTCGCCCCCACCTGGAAGGCCTCCGCCGCCGCCTCCCGATCCTCCGGAGCCTGAGTCCGAGTCGTCCCCGTCATCTCCATTATCTCCTTCATCATCGTCGTCATCGTCGTCCTGTTCCTCAGCGTTTACTGACACATTACCGGAAGTGGAAGACGTCTGTGTGTTGCCAGCGTGATCGTGGACAACTACTGGAGGCCTGAAGGCGTCGACTTCGATTTCTTCAGATACCTGGAAAGTCTCCTGATAGAGGCCTTCAGACAGCGTCAGTTGCGATGTGCTGTTTCCGCCTGTGAGGTTGGAGACATTTGTTTCAACTGTTTGTATACCAGAGACGTTATCAGTGGCATTAACTGTTACATTGAACTCATCGCCCATTTCAAGCGGTTCCGTGTCAACAGCTTGAATGTTGGAAGAGTTTATTTCAGGAAGAGTATTGTCTACAGTTAACTGCTTTTGATCTGATGCGTTGTTTCCAGCTACATCGCTTACGTTGACACGTAACTCAAGCTCACCATCTTCTATTTCAGACGTGTTCCAGGCTTTCGGATCCTCTATATCATTTATCTCCTCTGAGATGTAGCTGAAGTTGAATTCATCGAAGCCAGAAGAGCCATTCTCAAGCTTCTGCAGTAGATCGATTTCACCTGAAACATTTTCAGGCACTTCTTCAAGACTTGCTGTTGGAGGATCGAAGTCTACTCGGAACTCACCTATCTCTGGATTCAGCAGAGGATTACCCTGCATATCCTTGATATCCGTCAGCTCTATAGTAACGTTTTCCTCCTGACCGTTGTCAGGAAGCTCAAACGAGGCATTCCATACAGTACTGTTGATAAAGCCGCTCTGAAGATTGTAATCTTCTTCCGCTACAAATTCTAGAGAGGCCTGGGAGTTATTCATCTCCTCACTGAAGTTGATACTAAGGCCTACATCTTTTCCGGCATCATTCAAGTTGTATGGATCTGAAACGTTTAATTCGAAGTCTGCACGAGGTGCAACGACTTCAGGATCAACTATATCAACAGTATTCTCTACAGGATTGCCTGTAAGATCAGTTACCTCCTCACCGTCCGCAACACCTATCTCAACTATACCGCTCGGATCATCAAGAGTTACATTGATATCGCATAACTCATTTCCTGTCTCACAGTCTATCACGTGGAAATCAGATGCGTTAACAGAGTCAGTAAGGACTTCAAAGCTTGAATTATCTATAGTGGAGTTATCCAGGCCTGAGAAATCGTCTTCAATCTGGAAAGCCATCCTCGTATCATTGAAGTACGTACCGTTCACGAATCGCGGATTCTCACTGTCAACAACAAGATCAGGGCCTTCTGCAGATCCTTCAAGGCCTACTTTATCTTCTGCCTTAACTGAAACAGTGTATTCTCCGGATTCAAGGCCTGAAGTATCCAAGGAAATTTCTTCCTCCGGATCACTTCCATCTTCATCTACAGTACGGGTAAAGGCCTCTGTTCCGTTACTGAAACTTACGATGATCTCGGTAAAGTCTGGATTTGCCTCTGTGTAGTTGTAGTCGATTTCTATGCCTTCTTCCGGCTGTATGAACTGTTCTTCACTTGGATTTACGTTGAAGTCTGCCGGCGGAGTGTTATCGATTACCGTACTGAACTCTGTGGAGTTGAAGTTTCCTGCTTCATCAGTTGCGTTGACACGTACAGTTACAGGTCCTTCTACAGCTTCATCAGTATCCCAGGCCTCTGGCTGAGTTATCTCCTGCCACGTATCTGTTTCATTGTATTCGAATGTGACAGAGGCCTCTTCATCTACAGAGATTTCTGCCTCGAGATCGAAGACTCCTGTTATGTAATCCGGGAAGTCTCCTGTAATAGTAGGCGGTATATTATCTACTTCCAGTGAAACGTTATCGAATCCTGTGTTCCCGACATCGTTTTCAACTTCAAGCCAGAGGACCGTTTCAAGTTCTTCCTCAGGCGTGTCCCAAACGGTTTCGTTAACCATCTCTCCTAGCGAGGCGATACTCTGGTTTTCACTGCCGTCCTCGTAACTCCATTCCACATTCTGGATATCCGAGGCATCCGTAGAACCGTTCAACAAGACTTCATTCCTGATTATCTCATCCTCCTCAATGTCATGTATAACCGGATCAGGCCTTACAGTATTGACATCGAACTCTGTACTGTTATCCTCTATCTGAACATTACCGGAATCATCAGTCGCATTATCCGCTGTGACGTCAGCCGTGAAGCTGAGGCCTTCCTCAATATCAAACTCATACACAGCCTCAAAGACCTCGTCTCCCACCCAGTTCTCCTCTGAATCCTGGACCTTGAGGCCTTCACTGAATTCCACGTCCGGACTCTCCGAAGTATTCATGCTGTGACTGTAAATAATCTGTAGAGTACTGTTTCCATCCAGATTCACGTCCTCCATCGTCATACTTTCCGCTACAGGCCTAATCCCGTTCTCTGCTGTAACTGTGAAGTCAGGATCTCTTTCATTCCCTACAGTATCCTTGAGTGAAGGTGATATTTCCGGTTCATCTCCTCTATCAAAGGCCTCATCCATTATGAATATTCCTGAGAGTCTTTCAGCGTTCTCATCGAATCCTATAGCCTCTCCTCCCTCTACATCCACTTCATCAGCGACTACTTTGTGATAATCATCTTCCACAGTGATATTAATCGTTGTTTCATTGAAAGTTGTTGCATTCAGTACTTCAGGAGGGGTATCATCTGCTATAGCCGAGTCCGAGATAGATGCAGGTCCAACATTCGATGCATTATCAACTGCTGCGACTGAGTACTCATATTCTTGACCTGTCTCGGGCGGGAAGTCAGGTACATCAGTAACATCTATACGGAATTCTTCATCCCCATTCCTGAATACAATGTATTCCTCCAGATCAGATTCATCAACTCCATCCCAAGAAAGATCGATTTCACCATCCTCTACTGCTTCCGCCTCCATATTCTGAGGAGTCCCTGGGATCCTGTTATTGATTTCTACAAAGTCTTCATCAGTGGCATTATCATCCTCACTGTCAGTTACTACATCAACGAAACCTGAGTACCGGAATCCAACCGTAGTGCCTTCTTCTATTTTGGTAGTGGCGCTGTACAGATCGCCGTTCTGTGAGGCCTCCACTTCTCCTCCAAATTCTCCGAAGTCGATTTCAACTTCCTGTATATCGTCAATTCCATCTTCGCTGCTGTTCCATGTAACATTGATCACATCACCTGGAGTTGCGATCCCGTTATCGAACTCATCCTCCTCCAGGAACGTATAGACGGCGTCCGGAGTAACCTCTAGCGGAACGCTGTCAACCTCTACACTGTTATCTGTTTCTCCTTCGGCTTCATTTCCCGCACTATCATTCACAAAGATTGAAGGCCTGTACTCATCTATCTGAACTGACTCATTCACTGTGAACTCTCCTGTGTAGTTGCCTGATGCACTTTCTTCGAGTCCTCTCCATCCTTCCAGACCTGTTACTTCTGATACGTTCACATTCACTGCTTCTACAGATGTTACCTCATCTGAAGCATTTACTTCGATTTCAAAGCTGTCTCCTTCTCTCAGGAAGTCTTCCTCTGCATCAGTGATTCTTATAGAGGCCTTTTCGATTACAGGCGGCTCGTTATCGACTGTGGAAGTAACTGTTAGTGAATCAGTATTGCCTGTGTCGTCACTGGCGTTTACACGGAAGTCTACTTCTCCATCCTCAGCAACTGTTGAATCCCAGGAGGTTGGCGAATCAAGGAACTGCATCCCTGTTCCATCATCGAACTCGAAGCTATCGATTAGTCCTCCGATAGCCGAGAACTCACTTGATATATCAACAGAGCCTGAAAGATTCATATCCTCGAAATCTTCGGAAACTATGACTTCCGGCTCATCTGTATCGACCTCGAAAGTACTGCTGTCAGCATCTTCACTTAACAGATTTCCGGCCGTATCTTCGGCTCCAGAAACATTAACGAATGCTATACTTTCTTCATCATCATTCTGTATATCGAAGAGGCCTGTCCATCGAGTTGAGTTGTCAAAGTCTCCTGTTACAGTATAAGATGTCTCCAGATTATTTATGTCGACAGAAGGATTCTCATCCATATTCATGGATTCATTGAAGTCTATAGAAAGATTGATAGTCCCTGGAGCATATGAATCATTTACAGGCGTGGAGACGTTGAGGCCTATATCCTCTATTCCAGGCTGGACAGTATTAGTATCTTCAAGAGTCACGTTATCTTCAGTTCTGCTGTTGAAAGCTTTGTCCAGTATAGATCCATCGATTTCTGCTGTAAGAGTATCTTCACTTGTTTCCTCCAGTAGCTCAACTTCTACTGTACAGTTCAAATCTCCAGAAGTACATTCAGGAGCTTCGAAAAAGGCCTCTACATCTTCCTTTATTCTGAAGTTGTCATCTGAAATCGATGGCTCGTATAGTCCTGCGTTATCCAAGACATCAAATTCGTATAAGCCTTCATCTATCTTCCTAGCGTTCTCTATCACCGGCGGAGTATCATCAACTACAAGAATATTCTCCTCATCTACGAATGATGACTGTCCTGCTCTGTCAAAGGCCTCTACCTCGACAGTGTAGTTGACGGCTTCGTCAAGTTCCCCAAGATCTGTGAACTCGGCCTCTCCCTCTATTTCAGTCTCTGTCTCGGAGATATTCTCCAATAGGCCTAGATCCCCGCTCTCGTTGACAAGTCTGATCTCTGTATAGTGCGGATTATCTTCCTCGTAACTGTATTCAACTGTGAATGAGTCTGAGCTCTGTTCGTATTGCTTGACGTTCGGTGCATCTATTGAAAGGCCTGCCGGAGGAGTTTCATCAATCACTACAGCTGAGCTCTGTGTATCATTACCTTGAAGGCCTCCACTGTTTGAAAGATTTATCGAGAGATCGTAGGTTCCTTCTTCCGGCAGATTATCGGACGAATAAGTTCTTGACGTCTCTACGTCTTCTCCTTGATCAAGATCTGTGAATATCTGGTTTTCATCTCCTATTGAAATATTGAGTTCCTCAGGATCATCTTCAGTGTACTCGAAGAACACCTCTACGTCATCCGAAGGAGTTACATGTACAGGATCAGCAGTGGTTGGATCAGTAATATTTATGTCAGAAGCTTCTTTAACAATCTCCAGTTCTCCGAACTCCTCTGTTATAAGCTCATTGGAGTTAGATGAATTATCAATAGCTGTGATAGTAGCCGAGGCTGTTCCTGCCTCTGCAGAGCTGTCTACAGTAGCATTAGTACCGTAAACATCGTTGTTCTGTTCTCCGTCATTGTTCCAATCAGCCTCTGCCTCTTTGCCAGAACTCATCTCCACATCTCCAAGTCCAAACTCGGTAAGATTGGCAGTAACTTCCTCTATACCTGTGCCATCAGTGACATTTGCGTACACCTGCACAGTATCTCCAGGCGATACAACTCCATCCTCTTCGACAGGATCAAGTAAGTTCTTATCAGAGGCCTCTGGTTCAACTCCGTCCATAGCGTCCAGCGTCACGTATCCCGAGTCCTGTTCGTTGCCTGCCTGATCAGCGAAACTTCCTGAAACACTGAAATTGATCTCCTCAGCATCCACACGCTCAATTATCACTGTAGCATTTCCTTCTGCATCACCCGAATCAATACCTGTAGTATCTATCCCCAGCAATGCTCCGCTCTGGACCTCTCCCTCTACAGCGTCAAGAGAGAATTCCGATGCAGAAATAGTATCTGGATCAAGGCCTGACTCATCATCACTGAACTCGGCATCGAACGACTCCAGATCGATCTTGAAGGCCTCATCCAGAGATGGAGGAACAGTATCTTTTACAACAGTATGATTATCTTTTTCACCAGTATTCCCGGCCTCATCAGTAGCAGAGGCCTCAATCTCGAGCTCACCATCCTCCAGAGTTGAAACGTCAATAGTTGTATCAAAGGTGTTGTCCTCGAACGAGAATGTCTGTTCTTCGATATCCTCTCCGTCGGATAAGTTAAGTTCTATTTCTCCTTCTGAATCTCTATCAACTGTTCCTGTTATAGAGACTGAAGACGACTCCTCAAGGCCTATAAAGTCATCTTCCTCAACAGGAGTATCTATCTCTATCTCAGGCGGAACAGTATCAACTATAATAGTTTCAGAGGTTTCATTGTCCCCTTTATTACCGGCTCTATCAACTGCCTGTACCTTGATCTGGACTTCGTCTGATTCGTTGCCGTCCACTACGAATTCAGTGTCAGATGTTGTTCCGGATGTATGGAAGTTTTCCCCTCCATCACCTGAGATGTAGACATTGTAGAAGTCGACTCCGGATATATCATCAGAGGCCTCATCCCACTCGAACTCCACGTCTAAAGTATTACTGTAGCCCTCATTAGCATCTCCTTCTAGATGCTCAAGATTTTCAACATTTTCCGGAGGCGTGCCATCGATGAAGATGCTATCTTCCTCAAGTGCATCGCCTTCCTGTTCTGCTGAATCATTCATCCGCAGTTCCAAGTCATGTATTCCTTCACTCGGGAGCTGATCAGAGTCAAACGTTTCTGATAGTGATACGCTTTCCCCTCCATCAAAGCCGTCGAATAGATATGGTTCAGGGCCTATACTGATGTTCAGGAACTCAGGATTCTCTTCTGAATAAGTGTAATTTATCTGTATCGAGTCTTCTGGCTGCAGAAAGACCGGATTCTCCTCAAGATCCTCATCAACAGTGACTATAGGAGCTGTCAAATCGACATTCAGATCACCAAATTCATCCGTTTCCTTCACATTACCGGATGCATCAACGGCCTCAATAGATGTCTGTCGATCCTCACCTTCATTAGCTGAATCCGTAACAGTTTCGATTACACCGTAAATATCATCATTCTGATTTCCATCCCCGTTAAAGTCTAAGCCTGCCGAGGCCTCTGATTGAAGCGTCACTTCCTCTCCTAAACCGAATTCAGATAGGTCAGCTGTAACTGTATCTACTTCGTCGCCGTCAGTAACGTTTGCATGTACAAGTATTTCATCTCCGTCAGTTACGAACCCTGTGTCGCTTTCATAATCAGTGAGTACCTTGTTCTGAACAGCTGGCGGCACACTATCCATATCTTCAACTTCAACCCAGCCATCTGTCAGGCTATTTCCTGCCATGTCATCTACTGCGCCGCTTATGCTGAAGTTGACTGTGTCCGAATCAACTGCATCAATTTCAACTGTTATATTGCCTTCCTCATCACCATCTTGGATCGATCCTGTCGAGATAGACTGTATATCTCCCGGATCAGTATCGAACTCAGAGGCCTGAAGAGTCTCCGTGTCCAATCCCGAACCATCGTCAGAGAATGAAACATTGAAAGATTCCCTATCTATCTTGAAAGCCTCTTCAAGAGTCGGAGGAACAGTATCCTTAACAACAGTATGATTATCCTTATCGCCAGTATTACCGGCCTCATCAGTAGCAGAGACCTCAATCTCCAGGCCTCCATCTTCAAGAGTTGAGACGTCTACTGTGGTGTCGAATGATGTTCCTTCGAATGAAAACGTTTGCTCTACGATATCTGTATTATCTGTCACGTTCAATTCTATCTCTCCCTCAGTGTCTTGATCAATTGTTCCTGTGATTGAAACAGATTCCTCTTCATCAATGCCTATGAAGTCATCTTCTTCCACTGGAGTATCTATCTCGATCTGAGGGGGCTCCGTATCAACCACGATGACATCCGAAGTCTCATTATCTCCTCTATTGCCGGCTCTATCGACTGCCTGTACTTTAATCTGGACTTCGTCACCGTCTTCGGCCTCATAAGTGAACTCTGTATCATCAGTGGAGTCAGAAGTGTAGAAATCATCACCACCATCATTTGAGATGTATACATTGTAGAAATCGACTCCGGAAATATCATCCGAGGCCTTATCCCACTCAAACTCCACATCACGATTATTACTGAAGCCTTCTTCCGCGTCTCCTTCTTTATGCTCCAGATTTTCAACATTTTCCGGAGGCGTGCCATCAATGAAAATACTCTCCTCTTCCATATCATCTCCCTCTAGGCCTACAGAATCATTCATCCACAGCTCCAAGTCATACACTCCTTCATCAGGAAGCTCATCAGAATCGAAAGTCTCTGACTTTGAAACACTCTCCCCTCCATCAAATCCATCTAATAAGCGTTCTTCCGGGCCTATACTGATGTTCAGGAACTCAGGATTCTGCTCTGAATAAGTGTAATTGACTTCAAGGGATTCATCAGGCTGTATGTATACAGGATTCTCCTCAAGATCCTCATCCACGGTCACGATAGGTTCTGAAAGATCAACTTCCAGATCACCGAAATCCTCAGTCTCATTGACATTGCCAGACGCATCAATTGCTTCAATCGAAGTTTGTCGGCCTTCACCCTCCTCTGCATCACCTGTTACAGACTCTATTACACCATAGATATCCCCATTCTCTTCTCCATCTCCGTTGAAGTCTGTTCCTGCTGAGGCCTCTGATTGAAGTTCTACGTCGTCGCTGAGGCCGAATTCTGTTAGATCTGCTGTGACTTCGTCTACTTCGTCGCCGTCAGTTACATTAGCGTGTACGAGTATCTCGTCGCCTTCTGTCACGATGCCTTTTTCACTTTCATAGTCTGTCAGGACTTTATCTTCTACAGATGGAGGAACACTATCCATATCCTCTACTTCAACCCAGCCTTCTGTCAAGTTGTTGCCGGCTACGTCCTGTACTTCTCCGACTATACTGAAATTAACTGTGTCGGAATCAACTGCACCGATCTCCACAGTGATATTGCCTTCCTGATCGCCTTCACTTATTGTATCCGTATCCAGTTCCTCTATTTCACCCGGATCAGTATCAAAGTCCGAGGCCCCGAAGCTGCCGGGATTAAGGCCTGATTCATCGTCTGAGAAGGAGACGTTGAATGATTGCTTGTCTATCTTGAAGGCCTCGTCCATGCTCGGTGGCTCTGTATCTTTCTCTATCTGTCTTTCATCTCCATCCCCTGTATTACCAGCTTCATCTGTTGCCTGGGCCTCTACTGTTATTTCGCCGTCTTCAAAGCTTGATACATCGAATTCCTGTATGAAGTCTCCATCGGAGAACTCGAATTCCTCTTCTACTGTTTC
>JALDAN010000044.1 GCA_022729355.1 Candidatus Nanohalarchaeota archaeon
GTTTGCTCTCCAACTTCAGTAAAGGCCTGTATTTCTCCTTCCTGTGCTGCTGCTCCTGTAAGACCTATCAGTATGAGGCCTAGAAAAAGTATCGATTTGATTAGATTTTGTCTTTGAAACTGCTCTCTCACATTATTAGTTTCCTCTGGCAGGCATTAAAATCTTGATGGATGCCTTGGTATGAGTCAGTTTTGGCTTCTTGCTACGTAGAATACTGTGAGCATTGCTGTTCCTGCTATGAGGCCTGTGACTCCGAGTAGTGTCATTGCTGCTGAGTATGTGTAGATGTCTGTGTAGAGGCCTATGAATGGTACTACTGCTGCGTAGAGTGTGTTGGAGGCCATGTGTTCGACTGAGAGGATTGTTGATCGTCTTTTGCTTTCTATGATCTGGTTGATGTAGTCTGAGATTATCGGTTCTCTCATTCCACGTACTATTTGGTGGAGGAGTGCGAATACGAAGCTGTAGAAGAAGATTATGTATCCCATGAGGAGTGATCCTGCTGATGATAGAAGCATGAGTGCTGCGAGTGATTTCTTTCTTCCGAGGAATCCTTCTATTCTGTGGGCCTGTTGTGAGGCCAGTGCTGCCACTATGTTGAATCCTGCGAATACTATTCCGAAGTAGGCGATGTTCAGGCCTGAGGCCTCGAAGTATGGCTGGTATATCCAGTACACGGCTTTAGTCAGTGTTACTATAAGTGCTGAGTAGAGTATCAGGAATCTTAAGTCGGTTTTGTGTATGAAGGCTGTTTTCACGCTTTCCTTTATCTCTCCTAAGTGGTTTTCAGTGACTTCTTTGTGTCTCTGTGGTTCTTTGAGGCTTATTGTGAGAGGTATCAGTAAAGCGATCATCGGTACTGTGTATATAATTGTGAATCTCAGCCCGTATTCTGCGATGAAGCCTCCAAGGATGCTTGCAACAGCGGCTGATACAAGTCTGTAGGAAGTGGCTTTTCCCCACAACTCCTTGTAGCTTTCAGTCCGTCCAAGATCTACAAGTGTATCGTAGAACATGGCTGAATCAGTACCGTGGAAAAGTGCTACACCTACACTCCAGACAAGCTCAGCGGCCAGAAAACTCCAGAAATCAGTTCCAAAACTGTAAATAGAAATACCGGCCGAAAGAAACAGACTGGCAGAAACCAAGGCCTTCTTCCTCGTAAAATAATCAGCTATATATCCTGTTGGAATCTCCAGTAAAATCACAGCAATAGAGTAAAGAGCCTGCAGAACCATGATCTCCGTCATACTGAGGCCGTTCTCCTGAAAGAAAAGCACCAACACAGGCGCAAACAAAAGAAAACTACTCAACACCTTAAACAAATACAACTTCGGAATATTATGCCTCAACTCACCAAACATGCAATTCACTTAACAGAAATACACGCAAAGATAGAATAAAAAACCAGTATGAGAGTGAAGCCCCCCGGAGGGCCAGATCTCGAATCAAAGCCTAGGCGAGTATCAATGCGTAATTTAGCAAATCTTATAAACCTATTACTTCTATGGGTTTCTTATACTACAATTATTGTAGCAAGACTTTAAATAAGTAATTACTAGTAACTATCAATTGCTCTACATCCTTCCGGAGCCATAAAGGCGATATACTGAAGAGTTACAGGCAGTAACACATCAGATAAAGAACTTGTAGACGACTCTTTACCTCCCTAATTGAACATATACGGGAGGCCTCGGTCCAAGATTCAGTTAAACTAAGGTGATATTGGAACTAATGCCATTCTATAATAAGCACTGTCCACAAACCGGCAACTTATCTGAACCTGCCTAAGGGAAAAACGAACTGTGCCTTAGAAAAAGCACATGAAGGAATCAAAAATGAATTGATGAAATAGAAGAGCTATTTTTCACTGTAGTACGTTACTCCTCCTGTTGTAAGAGTGAAATAGCCAGTAAAGAAAGCTGTCAGTGCTACAGCTATCAGTAAGAAGTCAATTCCAACAGACCCAGAATTAAGGAAGTATATAGGTAGTATAATTGCTGCAGATATCACGGCGTTGATTAAACCTTCTATAATGCCGTCCTTGACCTTATCAGAATCAGTTACTATCAACTTGTCAACCATAAAAGTACCTTTATCTTGATCCCTCTTAACTTCTTCCTAGTTGAAAAGAAATAATACACTTGCAGAAGAAAATTCTAACGTGTATGGAACTAGGAAGTCTGAGTAGCAAAAAGATAATGATAGGCCTCTCGTCACTATTAGTAGCCTCCACGGCAGCAGGCCTGTTCCTGTTCTCCGGAGACTTTCTGGGCAGCGAGTTGTATATTGAGACTAGTGAAGGCGAAGCTGTAGAGGGTGATGTATTTCTGGATGGTGAGAGAATAGGTCACTCAGATGATGGAGTTGTTCATACCAGTGAAGATGAAGTGAATAGGAGTTCGAGTTTGAGAGTTGAAGGCCTGAGCAATGACTTGTACTTTGATAGAACTTATTCGACTGATGAAATACGTTTTGAAGATGAATTACTGGTATTAAAAATTCCTTCAGAGGATATCGGGACACATGAAATCAGTTTCGTTGTAGAGCCTTCAGGTGAGGCCCTTGATGGCCGGGTGTACAGTAATGGACAGGCTTTGGGAGACACTTCAGATGGAGAGATACGTGCTAGTCCAGAATTGGGCGAAGAAGTTGTTCTGGAAGGTGAGTGGGAAGGATCTGATTTCGAGATAAGGTTTGAGTACTCCAGGGATGCAAGAGAGACTGAAGAGATTGAATACTATGCCGAAGAGTCTTACTTGGAGAGTTTAACATTTGAGGCCTCCGAACTTGATACAGATATAATAGAGGAGGAGATACTCGGTTATATCAATGATAAACGGCTAGGTGAGGAAGTACCACCTCCAGCAGAACAGGAAGAAAACGGATATGAAGAAGTGGAGTCCGAACCAAGTGAAGTAGAGGATGAAGATTTCAGTGTCTCTGAAGAGCTTTTTATGGATGAGAGCCTACGAGATTTTGCACAGTATAAGAGTAACGATATGCTGGATAGAGATTACTTCTCACATGATGATCTAGAAGGCCGTGGCCACAGAGATCATTTGAGGGAACGTGAGATTCCATTCGCAGTTTCCAACGAGAACCTGCATAATTCTCAGGCAAGATACTACTGGAATGAAACTGATATGGCTCGTCAAACAGTAAGAAGCTGGCTGGATAGTCCTGGCCACCGATCACTCGTAGTCGACAGAGATAAGATATACACAGATGCAGGTATCGGAGTAAGCTGCGGTGAAGAAATGTGTTACGCAACTTTCGTAGCGGCACAGCAGAGTAAAGTCGTTAATGAAGAAGTGCCTGAAGGCTACTGTGTATCAGACCAGTTATACGATGAGGCCTGGGGCTACAACTATGGAATAGATATCAAAACAGAGTTCCAAGTAGATGGAGCTCTGGAAGTCAACTTTGTAGAAGACACACAACAAGGACACAATGACTGCATATCCGACCAACTACAGAGTCAGGAACAGTACACAGAAGAAAGCTTTGAACATACAGCAGAAGACGCAGAGCCAGGATACGGAATAGTCATAAGATCAAACGAGGCCTCCGAATACACATACAAAGTACAGTACGAATGACTTCTCCTATCTCTCGAATGGAATTTCGCAACTATTGCTAAAAACAGTATTGCCACATATATTGTAGCAAATTAAGTGTTTAGGTCTTCCAGATATTACGCAAACGGATTTATAGCTTTTTAATCGAGGATCTGTGCTGGCAGAGATAGCTTTCAGTTATATTACGTATAAATCAGTTGAGTTCAAAGTAAGAAGTGGTTGTCACAGATGACTGATAGAATAAACCAGCCACCAGAACCGGCGCAGAAAGCCATCAACGAGCCAGGCAAAATGTTCAAACATATCAGAGAACTACTGAAGCATCATCTACTAGAAGTAGAGGAGGCTGACAAATGAACACTGACAAGAGAGAAGTCAAGCAACCATTAACCGTCAGAATCACTTCATCATTGGAAGAATGGATAGAGGAAGAAGCCGACAAGAACGGAGTATCAAAAGCAGAGATAGTTAGAAGAGTACTACAGATTCACAAGAACCTATAGAAGTAGGCATACAGGAGCAGAAATTTTAGTTGAAAATTAGATCCGATTTTAGCCATGGAGAAATAGCGGAGAACAGACTCTCCATTATAAAAGTAAGAATAGAGACAGAGAGAAAATAGGAAATTAGAGCCGTTAGACCAGGACCAGTAAATTATTAAATATTGCTAACTATTGTTAAGAATATGACGAGTGCTAGCACATCATTCAGCATACCCGAAACCATGAAAGACGAAATAGATGTCTTAGTTGAATCGGGAGAATACACCTCAAGAAGCGATGTCATGAGAGATGCATTCAGAACTTTCCTCCGAAAGAATCCTGAGAAACGTACAAGGATAACTGTAGAACTCTACAAAAAAGGGGAAGTCTCGCTCATGAGAGCTGCAGAACTCGCAGAAATGGATTTAGAAAGCTACAAAGAAGAACTCCGGGAAAGAGGAATAACACTCAAGACCCATAAAGGAAGCGAAGAAGAGAAGGAAGAAGTCGAAAAGAGGCTTTAACTAGATGCTGATAATTGACACGGATGCAGCCAGTGTTCTGGCTAAAGGTGAGCTGCTGGAAGAAACATTGGAACTCTTCAAAAACCATGAAGTCGTTATAACTCCAAAAATCGAGGAAGAACTGGAAAAGCCACTAGAACACGGCTACAACTATCCCAATCAAATATTTGAGAAAATAGATACTGAATCTCCTACAGAAAAAGAACGGAAACAATACCGAGAA
>JALDAN010000034.1 GCA_022729355.1 Candidatus Nanohalarchaeota archaeon
ACACAGATATTTGTTTGGATTGGAGGCCTAGAAAAAATGCAGAATCTCGCCGAACCTGATGTAAACGTCGATGATATTGAAGTTGTAGAGGAAGTACTTGATTTCGCATCTGCTTATGTTGAAAAGTACGGTCAGGGGCCTGTATGGTTGACAGGTAGTGCGTTGAACAGCTTGAATCCGGGAGACTACGATATAGTTGTTCAGAGAAGTTTTCAGGAGGTGCCTGATGACGCTGATTACCGTGTTGCCGCCGGTATAATTGATGAATTAAGTGATGAGGAGATCGACTACAGGAATCAAAGTGATTCACTGGAGAGACAGTTAGAGGCTTGTCAGAAAGTAGATACAGGAAGTAACGTGAATTTTTATCCGGAGCCGGTTAGACGTTTCCAAATCTCACTTGAAGATATAGAAGTAGATCTAAGCTTCAACAATGAAAGACCTAGAGACGAGGCCTTGAAGCTGATTTACAGCATAGAAGACAACTTCTGAACAGGCCTAATCAGGACAAAAAATTTATGCTGTTTACATGCTCTATATGAGTAGAAACGAGTTTTGAAAACGTTGTTTAAACTGCTCCACCCGGGATTCGAACCCGGGACCGCCGCCTCTCTTCAGAGGCCATCTGTACCAGCCGTTAAGGCCATATCGTTTTTGATACAGAGGGTCCGTATAAGGACGGTGCTCTAACCCCTGAGCTAGTGGAGCATCTCATTAATTTGAGTTGTGCGGTCTAAGGCTCTTAAAGCCCTGTTCATTCCGCACATTTACCAGTTACAGGTATAATTTCAAAAAGGCTTTCTTTTCAGCTTTGAAGCACGGCAGGCCTCTCAACCGCTATACCTAGTTCCTGAAGCCTCTTATCCATATGACTGTTCAACTGTGGAATATCTTCCGGTGCATGACTGTCCGTCCCTGCAGTGAAACTGATGCCCGCCTCTACCAAGATATTTCGGAATTCTTCCGTTGGATGTAGCTCTTTGAGGCCTTTAAGTGCTCTTCCCGCATTGATCTCAGGCATCGTCCTGGATTTTTTGAAGGCCTCTGCGATTCTTTTGTAGTCCTCTATTTTTGCAAGTCCCTGTAAGGCCTGATTTCTCTCAAAGAGATCGATGTGAGATGCTACATCGAAGATCTCAAGTTCAATCATCCTTTCAAGCCTATCGAAGTATGTTTCAACAAGTTTCTTTCTCTTTTTCTTTGTCCTTCTGGCGAAGTACTTCTCCACGTGTATATTCATGCCGTCAAGGTAGTGGACGCTTCCCAGACTGTAGTGAAAGTTGTTTTCCTGTAGAAAGGCCTCTATCTCTTCCTCATCCCTTGGATCATAGTCCATCTCCACTGCACTGTATATAGTAATATCTCTTCTCTTCCTCAGTTCCTTCAACGCTTTCTCCCTTCTCTCGTACGTCTGATCCAGATTGAATCCGTATCCGTACTTTATTGTCTTCATCCGTTCTCTTTTAGATACATTACAATGGTCTGCGAACCCTACTTCCTTTAATCCGTACTTTTCCGCGGCGGACGCCATCATATCCATTATTGCTCCATCACTGTAAGTCGTATGAGTATGTAGGTCGAAATCCATCTAACTGTAAAAGGTTGGTTCTCGTCAGGTTAATAAATCTTCGAGTCCTATACTCTGTATAGTTAAGTTCTAAACTTTGGAGTGAACAGGTGAAAATAATTTTATGCAGATGACTAATCCGCAGCAGGCACAGTATGACCGTGGTAAAACTATCTTCTCCCCTGATGGACGATTGTTCCAGGTGGAGTACGCAAAAGAAGCAGTAAAGAAAGGAGCAACAGCTCTAGGCGTCGTATACGAAGACGGCGTAGTCCTAGCAGCAACAAGAAAAACCAGCAGCCTAGGAGTAAGAAACCCGGAGAAAGTATTCAAGATCGAAGACCACATCGGCGTAGCCACTTCAGGCCTTGTAGCCGACGGAAGAAACCTTGTGGAAGAAGCAAGAAACGAAGCACAGAAACACTTGATGACATACGACGAGGAAATCCCGATCTTCTCACTCGCCAAATTCGTCGCCGACAGATGCCAGCAATTCACACAGTACGGCGGAGTAAGGCCTTACGGAGTCTCCACAATCACAGGAGGCATCAAAGACGGCCAGCCAGGAGTATACCAGACAGACCCAAGCGGAACACTAAATCAGTGGAACGCAGTAGCCATCGGAAAAGGCGGAGAAGACGCAAGAGAATACCTGGAAGAAAACTGGGATGAAGACCTCAACGAAGAAGAGGCAGTAGAACTAGCTGTAGAAGCACTTCACGAAGGAGAGGACGACATCGAAATAGAGAACATCGAACTCTCCACAGTAGATGAAAAAGAGGACTTCCAGAGAGTCACTCCGGAAGAACTGGATGACAGAGGCCTGTAAAAAAAGGCCTTCCACGTATTTCAATTTAATTTCTTAATTGCATTCATTTTACTCCATGGCTGACTACAACTGTTCAAGGCATGAAGTTTGATACTAGAAAATCTCTGATTCAACGCTCTGAACAGAGAACAGCTGTCTTCGGCTATGGAAGAAACTGATCGATACAGTTTCTAAGGATCTGATTTAGTATAGAAAAACAGTATCTAGTATAGATAATACATTTAAAATTTGTACTGTTTTGTCACGTATGGAGGACAAAAATGGAAATACTCCGTTGGAAGAGATTATAGGGTTTCTGGATGAGGGAGAAACACCTGTCGAAGTAGAGGATAATTTTTACAACAATGTTATCAGGCCTGTGATTGAAGATGAGACAGGGCTTGAGCATCCTGATGAATTTGAAATGATGGAGTATGAATCAGGCCGCCAGATTATGTATGATGTTTTGAACTCAACTGCAGAGGTTATTGAGGAAGATGCTCCAAGAGTCGATACCAATACTCTGGATCCTAGTTGGAGAAATAATCCTAAAATGAAGGCTATGATGGTCGCGGCAGAGGGAGCAATATGGGCTTCAAGGAAAATGCTTGAGTCCTTTTCTGACAATATGATGGGTGTTGCTGATCTCGACATGATAACCATGGATCCTGAAAAAGTTCCTGACATGGCATACACAACAGATAATATAGCCAAATTTGCTAACCGACAGGATATAGGATACAACGCTGCAGAGGCCTATGTGAAAACTCACGAAGGCATTCATCTTGCTCAGTTCCATACTCATCCTGAACTTCAAGAAAGAAGACTTGAGATAATGAAGAGTGATGAACCAAATCCTGGTCCATTGGATGTAGACCTTGAGGAAATCCAAGGCCTCATGTCAGTTATCGAAGGACATGCAGAATTTTATACAAACAAAGCTTTTGACACGATTGCAAATGTAGAAGTTGATCGTGAAGGAGGCCTGAAGAAGAAACTTCTGAAAAAAGTTCACCCGCTGTATAGAATGGCACACAGACAGTATGAGGACGGAAGCGATTTTATAGAAACCTTACATAAGCAAGGAGGAGACTGGCTTACTGAGAAAGCTCTGGAAAATCCTCCAACTACAGAAGAAATAGATAATCCTGGACAATGGATTGAAAGGACAAATCCTTATCACAGCCAGACCTACGAGGAGTCTTGGGAAAGCCATTTAGAAGCAGAAAATGTTGAAGTTCATTAATCTATTTTCATCTTAATTTCAAAAGTCAAAAACTGTTTAAATATAGACCTTTCCTTATTATTCATGGATACCTCAGAAGCTATAACTATCAGTTACTCTGGCGGCAAAGGATTTGAGATACTTGTAGATCCTGACCTGGCGAAGGAGGCGAAGATGGAGGGCAAGGATCACGACATCCAGAGACTTCTATTCGTACAGGACGTATTCACGGATGCAGGATCAGGAGAAAGAGCATCTGTAAGCGAATTGGAGGCCGAGTTCGGAACTGACAAGATGATGGAGGCTGCAGAACAGATCTTCGAGAAAGGGAAGATGCAGCTGACAACTGAACAGAAAGCGGAGATACGGGAAGACAAATGGAAACAGCTCGTCAACATGATCGCACGACGAGCCCAGAATCCTCAGACAGGGAATCCTCATCCTCCGAACAGAGTTGAAAACGCACTTGAAGAAGCCGGTTACAATGTTGACTGGGACTCAGATATGGAGGAGGCCTTTGATGAGGCCACTGATTTACTGAAGCCTATTATCCCGATCTCGTTACAGGAGAAAACTGTTGCTATAAGGATGCCTGTGGACAAGACTGGAAAGGCCTATGACAGGATTCAGCAGGTAGCTGACTTGGAGGAAGAGCAGTGGGGAAGTGATTACTTCACGGCTAAAGTGACTTTACCTGCCGGAGTACTTACTGAATTAATGGAGGATATTCAGGAGTTCACAGGCGGGGAAGCCGAGATGAAGGAGTACTGAACTTATACAACGTCTTCAAGCTCAGGGAATTCGTGGACTTCCTCAACGTACCACTCATTTCTTTCATCACTTTGAAGCTCCACAGCCCTTGAAATCGTATCCCTATTACCTATGAAACGCTCACCTAAAGACGAATATCTATCAATACTGCTCTCCAGAGAGCTCTGACTTTCCTCAAGTCTATCCTCGAAACCTGTATGGAGTGATCCCCAGACAGTTCCGAACTCTCCTTCAAGCTCATTCTGCTTGTACGCGACCACAGCGTTACGAAGGCCTCTAGTCAAGGCATAACTTTCTGGATGCACGTTATTCGATTCATCTATGAAATCAACTTCCTCATCTGACCCCATGAACGCGGTGTATTTGGCGAAGGGCTGTAGAAGCCATCCTGCAATACCAGTGAGGCCTGCATCAGTTTTGGTAAAATCTTCTCCAAGGCCTGCTTTTGCTGCGAGTGCTGCTCCAAGGCCTGCCTGTCCTGCCATCAGGCCTGTCTCTGCAAGCTGTGCATCAGTATCGAGATTTACGTCCCCAAAGTAAATCGGCTTATCCTGTTCTGCAATCTCATCTATCACTTTTTCGTATTGAGGCCTCGATCTCAAGTCTTCAAGATGGGCTACAGGATGCTGCATGTAATCCCCAGAGTTCTCCAGAAACAGGCCATCAATATCATCCGAAAGTTCCCCAGGATCGTATGGCTCACTGTCTTCTCTGTGAGGGCCGTAGAGTATGTTTTCGTAGTCGTTTCCTTCATCGAGGCCTCTGCCGAGAGCTGTGAGGCCTGCCATGCTTGCGGCTGTTCCTGCTCCGGCTTTCATGAAGTTTCGTCTGTTCAGGGTTGAAGAATCATCACTCATACTGTTGTTATTGAAAAGTAGTTACTTATATCTTTTGGTCCTGGTAACTGCTCTGATTGAATGTCGATAATACGATTTATAACGTTTTGTCCACGAAATATGTATTATAAAAGCAGGTTTCTTTTTGGAAACAAGTTTCAATGAATATAAGATGTGATTTTGAATATGTCAAGAGTTAAAGAAGATAAGGATATCGTTGCTCCTGGCGATCTTGTGGCAGATGACGGAGATACACGCCCAGGATCAGGAGTATACGCTGAACAAGGAAAAATCTACTCAAAATTCACCGGTACAGTGAAGTACAGTGGAGACTCTGTACGTGTACAGCCAATGGATGGCCGCTACATCCCGGAAGAAGGAGATGTAGTGATCGGAGAAGTAACACGCGTAAGCTACTCAAGATGGAACGTAGATCTTGACTCACCTTACGAAGGCACACTGAATATCAGTGAGGCCTCCGATCAGTACGTAGACCTGGATGAAGACGATCTTACAGACTTCTACGACGTAGGAGACGCAATCGTTGTCAAGATAGACTCAGTATCAGAATCAATGGACGTCGATCTAACAATGCTTGACGACCGATGTAGAAAACTTGAGGACGGAAGAATCGTCAACATCTCACCGCACAAAGTACCGAGAGTAATAGGAAGCCAGGGAACAATGGTGCAGCAGATCAACAGGAAAACAAACTGCCACATCGTAGTAGGCCAGAACGGACTTGTCTGGATACACGGAGAACATCCTGAAGTAGCAGCAGAAGCCGTCAAGAAAGTCGAGGAAGAGGCCCACACTTCAGGCCTCACAGATAAAATCGGCGAATGGCTTGAAGAGAAAATCGAAGGTGATCAATAAATGAGCGAAGAAGAAATTGAATGGTTTGACGATGAAGGAAGAAGAGTTGACGGAAGAAAAGCAGACGAGCTCCGGGAAACAACTATGGAGATCGGAGTACTTGACGAGGCCGATGGATCAGCACTTGTAGAGATCGGAAACACACGTGTATTCGCATCCGTATTCGGGCCTCAGGATCTCCACCCGAAGCATCTACAGGAATCAGATAGAGCCGTCATCAAGATGCGTTACAACATGGCTCCTTTCTCAGTTGACGATAGAATGAGGCCTGGACCGAACAGGCGTGCGAAGGAGATAGGCCTTGTAGCTAAAAGGGCGCTTGAGCCTGCTCTTGAACTGGAGAAGTTCCCGACTGCAGGAATCGATATCTCCATGGAGATCGTTGAATCTGATGGAGGAACACGTGTTACAGGTATAACGGCAGCAGCTCTTGCACTTGCAGATGCAGGGATTCCGATGAAAGGTCTTGTATCAGCTTGTGCTGCAGGGGTTGTAGATGATACTCCTGTACTGGATGTCAACGGAAAGGAAGATAAGGAAGGTAACGCCGATATCCCGATTGCAACGATCAACAGAAGTGATGATGAGGACTCGAAGCATGAGGACAAGATCACGCTTCTGCAGATGGACGGAGATCTGACTACAGAGCAGGTTGAAGACTGTATAGAGCTTGCGAAGGATGGATGCAGGCAGCTTTACGAGCAGCAACGCCAGACAATTATGGAGAAGTACAACGCAGGTGATAGCGAATGAAAATGAAACTTAACGAGAAGGACATCAGGAAGAAGATTAAAAAAGGAGAAAGACACGATGGAAGAGATCTTGAAGAGTACAGAGATATAGAGATCGAGGCAGACTACATCAAGAAGACAGCCGACGGATCAGCACTTGTAAGAATTGGTGACACACAGGTAGTCGCCGGAATCAGTACAGAAGTTGAATCACCTTATCCTGACAGACCTGAATCAGGTACAATCGTTACGAACGCGGAGCTTGCTCCGATGGCGGACAGAGAGTACGAATCAGGTCCTCCGCAGGAAGATGGTGTAGAGCTTGCACGTGTAGTTGACAGAGGTATCAGAGAATCAGAGGCAATCGATCTGGAAGACCTATGTATCGAGCCTGGAGAAAAAGTTTACACACTATTCATCGATCTACACATCCTGAACAACGACGGCAATCTTATCGATGCATCCAGCCTGGCAGCTATGGCCGCACTGAAGAGCGTGACACTTCCGGCTTACGATGAAGAGGAAGAAACTCTTGATCGAGATAAAGACTGGAAGGATATAGAGCTTTCAACAGAACCTGTAACAGCAACCGCACGCATGATCAACGGCGAACTTGTATTCGACACCACTGGAGAGGAGGAACAGGCAATGGACGCAAGATTGACCGTATCAATCGACCAAAACGGTCAGGTCGTCGCAATGCAGAAAGGAGAGGAAGAACCATACTCCACACTCGACATCGTAGAAGCGATGGAGAAAGTGAAGGAGAAAACCTCAGAATTCCGCGAGCTTCTTGACGAGGCCGTGGAATAAAAAACTTCCTCCCTATCATTTACTTTACAGGTGTTAAAAATGTCCAAAAACAAGTCATCAAAGCGATTCGGCCCGAGATACGGAAGCCGGATCAGAAAGAACGTTGACGAAGCAGAATCAAGGCCTGAAGGATACGAAAGAATCGCAGCAGGAATCTGGAAGGACAAGGAAACCGGAGAAAAAGTAGCCGGAGGAGCCTTCAAGAGAGATACAGGAGCAGACGAAATACTGAACAAGGCCCTGAAAAGCGGAGCATCAGTCCAGCTAGAAGAACTCGAAGAAGCCAAAGAAGAACTTGAAGAAGAGGAAGATAACTGATGTCAGAATTCGTATGCGTAAACTGTGAGGCAGAAGTAGAACTTGATCCGATTCACGAGAAAGTAATCTGCCCGAAATGCAGTCACAGAGTACTATTCAAGAAGAGGCCTGAAAACCCTTCCAAAGTAGAAGCAATTTAAAAACAGCAGAGGAGGCCTCTGATTTTTTCCATGAAGTCAACAGTTGAAGTTGAGACGGAGAGGCCTAAAGCAGTCAAGAGATGTCTCACACCAAGCTTGACAAGTGATGATAACGTTGAGTACAGTTTGAAGGCCTCTGAAGATTGTTTGGTGATTGATTTTGAGGCCGGTACATTAGGTCATTTGAGAGGTACATCGGATACGGTGTACAGGCTTTTGAGTCTGTCAAAGAAGATTATTGAAGATTAGGAATGGAGGTATAAATTATATTATGAGTGAACAGGAAGACGCACAGGAGAAAATGATGGAGCTGCAGCAGGTCCAGTCCCAAATGCAGCAGGTAACAGTACAAAAAGAAGAGACATCCTCAGAGATTAATGGTATTGAGAAATCTCTGGATGAGCTTGAGAAAGAGGAGTCTGGCGCAGTTTACAGGTCCATAGGGAACATCCTAGTTGAGAGAGACAGGGATGATCTGCAGGATGAGCTTGAGGATAGGCTTGAGGATCTCGAAGTAAGGCAGAAAGGCCTTGAAAGGAAAGAGGAAAAGCTTCAGGAAAAATTCAAGGAGATACAGGAGAGCTTCTCAGCTCTTTAAAGGTGTTTAGTGATGTCAGTTGATGCAGTTGTACAGCAGATGAGAGATCTTGCTGATGACGGATCTGTACCGTCCAACGTTGCAGATATGATCAGGGAGGCGGCTGAAGAGCTTGAGAAAGAAGGTAAAGATCTTTCAGTACGTGTTAACACAGCGTCTTCGATCCTTGATCAGGTAAGCAATGATCCGAATATCCGTCAGCATACAAGGACAGAGATCTGGAACCTGGCATCAAAGACAGAGAACCTGTCAAGCTGAAAAGAACAGTAACAACCTATAAAAACTTCAGTAACGAGATTACTAACCAGGAGGTAGCTAACATTAATGCCACTTAATTTCTTGAAAAAGGGCGACGGCCAGGAACAAACAGATGAAATCATTGAAGACGATTTTGTGGAGCTTGACGCCGAAATATCAGAAGGCAGCAAAAAAGCAGTAATCCGGGCCGAAACACTGCAGGAATTCGACGACATCGAAGAAGTACAGGATCACCTGAGAAACGACCACATCGTCTGGATCAACATAGGCCCACTGAAAAGCAGAGACATGACTAATCTTAAGAGAGCAGTCAACAGACTGAAAAAAACAATCAAAGCCATCGATGGAGACATGGCCGGAGTAGACGAAGACTGGATAGTCGCCTGCCCAAGCTACGCAGAAATAGAAAGAAGCACAAAAGAAAAAGGAAGCAAGGCCT
>JALDAN010000001.1 GCA_022729355.1 Candidatus Nanohalarchaeota archaeon
ATCTTGAAGTCGAACTGAGTGAGTTAGAGGAATCGACTTCTGATGAGATAGATGGATTGGAAACTGATCTAGAAGACGCTAGAAGTGAGAGAGATGATGCACAGGAACAGGTGTCAACTCTTAAAGACGAAGTAGACCAGCTGCAGGAAGATTATAACAGTATTAGATTTAGCTTTGAACTTGTATGCAGTGAGATCAACGAGTCAGTCAACAACTTCGAAGAATGTGAGGCCTACGGGTTTGATTAATCCATGAAAGTAGAGAAGCTGATGCGGCGTCTGAAAATAGAGTTCGTGAAAGTAAACATTCTTCAGGCCTGTCTAGACTCCATAATGCTCTTTCTAGGAGCCAATCTTTTCGTCTACATTTTCAACTTGAATATAGCCGGACCTTACAGCAACTTCCAGATACTTGCTGGAATAACTGCTGTCTTCTTTATCATGAATCTTGCCTTCCGAGTGAGAAAATACAACGTCGAGCTTTACGAGGAGAAGAATCCGGAGCTGAACGAGATGCTGCGTACAGCACGAGACAACATCGACAGGAAGAACATTGCTTCTCAGGCCCTGTTCGATGAAATAGTTGAAAAAGCCCGTAAAATGAGCTCTGACAGCATTATACCTGCAAAATCAATTATGCAGAAAGTACTTGTCATCGGAGTCCTGAGCTTCGTGACAATATTTTCAGGCCTTGCAGGATTCCAGATAGAGGGAAGTGAAGCAGCCATATTCGATGGAATTGAAATGTCCGGAGAGGACGAAGAGCCAACAGAACCTGATATAAGAAACGGATCAGAGATTCTAGGAGAGCCAACAGAAATAGACATTGAGGAGCGTGAACTCGAGTTCGAAATCGAGGGAGCAGGAGAGGCCTCTGATCAGCAGTTCACTTTCACTACTGGCGAGGAGGACTTTGCCTCTGAATCGGCGCGCGAAGGTATTGAAGAGGATCGTGAGCTGGCACAGAGATACAGTGATTCTCTTCGGGAGCTGGAGGCCTCTGAATAGGAATTTAAATCTCGAAATCCAGTAATTAGTTATGAGCCTTGTAGGGACTGTGGATAATGCCGAGAAGTACAGGAAGCTGAATCAGAAAATAGAGGAAATCAAGAACGAGATAGGCAAGGTCATAGTAGGCCAAGAAGAAGTAATTAATCAAGTTATAACATCTATACTTTGCGACGGCAACATCCTTCTCGAATCAAATCCCGGGATGGGTAAGACCAAGATGATCCACACCCTCTCCAACGTTATAGGCCTCAATTTCTCACGTATACAGGCTACACCAGATCTGATGCCAAGCGACATCACAGGAACACACATAATTGAGGAAACAGAGACCAGTACAGACTTCGTTTTCCAAAAAGGCCCTATCTTTGCGAACATGGTTCTGGTCGACGAGATAAACCGTGCGACACCAAAGACACAGTCCGCACTACTTGAAGCGATGCAGGAGAAACAGGTGACAGTAGGAAACCAGAGCTACAGCCTGGATAAACCTTTCTTCCTCATGGCAACTCAAAACCCTCTCGAACAGGAAGGAACATACCCTCTTCCAGAGGCCCAGAGAGACCGCTTCATGATGAAAGTGGAGCTGGACTATCCCAACACCGATGAGGAAAGAGAGATCGTAAACAGATTCACTAACCACCTTGATTACTCTCCACAGCTCAACCAAGTTGTATCACAGGCCTCAGTTATCAAAATGCAGGAGTTCACACGAGAAGTACCGATAGCAGATGATATACGGGACAGAGCCATAATGATAGTTAAAAACACGAGAAAAGATCACAACCTTGAGTACGGGGCCTCACCGAGAGCTTCAATTCAGCTGATAATTGCAGGAAAAGCTAAAGCGCTTGTTGAAGGCCGCAACCATGTCTCAAATCAGGATATAAATGCTATGGCGAAGCCTGTGTTGAGGCATCGTATAGGCCTTACTTTCAAAGCTGAAAAGGAAGGCCTTACTTCTGACAAGGTTATTGAGAATATAACGAACCGTGTATGATTGAACTGGATTATTTGGAGGAGCTTGAACGCTTTCAGCTGGCCTTGAAGCGTAATGCTTCAAGTATTCAGAGCGGTGAGCAGCAGAGCAGCCATACAGGACAGGGAATGGTGTTTAAAGATCACAAGGAGTATATTCCAGGTGACGATATCAGGAAGATGGACTGGAAGGCCTATGCGCGTACAAAGGATTACTACATCAAGCGTTTTGAGGAGGAAAGACGACTGAATATCCATATCCTTCTTGATAGGAGTAGTTCAATGGATTACGGTAACGTAAATAAGTACGAGTTCGCTGCCAAGCTAGGTCTGGGAGTGGCAAAAATGAGTATGAATACTAATGACAAGTTCTCTTATTCTGTTTTCTCTGAGACATTGACTAATCTTTCATCCGGAAGGCGTGCATCGAACATCAGCGAGCTTGTTGAGGTGCTTAACAAGACACGGAAGACTCCTGAAAGCCGTGTAGAGGAATGTATAACAGAGTACAGCAGCAGGATTCAGAACGAGTCTGCTGTAATCATTCTGTCAGATTTCCTTGTGGATCCTGAGAAGTTTGAGCGAGGCCTTGAAAGCCTAGAGCACACTCATCCTGTAGTGGTTAATGTACTGGATTCGACGGAGCTGGATCCTGAATTTGAAGGCGATAAGATTCTGAAGGATCCAGAGTCGAAATCGAAGCTAAGGACCTTTCTCTCACGGAAGACAAAGAATGATTACAGAGATAAGATGGAGAGTCACGTTACAGAACTGGAGGAGATATCACGTAAGAACGGAGCCGAATTCGTACAGGCCTCCACCGAGGACGATGTATTCGACGCGCTTTTAACGGTCTGGGAGAAACTGAACAAATAAACAGTATGGAACTAGAAGGATTTGAATCAGTAGAGGGAATCCCTGCACTTTATCACCCGGAGACCGATACACTGACAATATCAGATCTCCATCTGGGTCTGGAAGGCAGTATGACCTCAGAAGGAAGTTACGTCCCGAAATTCCATCTCGAGGACATGCTGGAGGATATTGAGAAGGCTCGAAGCCGTACAGAGGCCTCCCGAATAGTCGTTAACGGTGATATAAAGAACGAGTTCAATAAGAGCTACTACAGTGAGAAAGATGAAGTTAGAAGTCTCGTTCAGCACCTGAAAAGGAGATTTGATGAAGCGGTGCTAGTCAGAGGGAATCACGACAAGTTCATCGAATCAACTGTGGAAGATGAAGGCCTCGAGATGCAGGGTTTCTTTTTGGAAGAAGGTATACTGTATATTCACGGGGACAGGAAGCCGGAGGAGATTGAAGATCTTGAAGAAGAGGAGTATAATACTATCGTGATCGGTCATGAGCATCCTGCACTGTCTCTGAAGGACAATCTTGGTATATCCGAGAAAGTTGATTGCTTTCTGTACGGAGAGACAGATGCTGGGAAGACTATCATTGTTTTGCCTGCTTTCTCCACTATATCCAATGGTACTGAGGTTAATGAAGTACCTCAAAGAAAGCTTCTTTCTCCCATTTTACGTGAAGGGTTGAATAAAGATAGTTTGAAGGCAGAAGCAGTTTCACGTGAAGCAGGTAACTTCGAATTTCCAGAGATTGGTCGTTTCTAGGCTTTCATAGCGTATACCGTTATGATAACTATTGTTATAGATATTAAGCCTGCTGCCAGAAATGATGCATTGATACTCCATATTGAAGCTATTGTTCCTGCCATTATTGGGCCTATTGCCTGGCCTGTGTGCTTGAATAGTTCGCTGAATGCAACTAATTCGCTTTCGACTTCTTCAGGTGCTCCTTCATCGAAAAGTGCGTGTATAGCCGGCGACATCCCTGAAGACAGTGCTCTTGCGACTAGGAAGAGGCCTCCAATTGCTATTATGCTTGATAGGAAGCTCATGAATATCAGTACAGGTGTCAGAAGGATGCTAAGTATGGTTACTGTCTTTAGTCTTCCAATTCTGTCCGCTAGATCTGCGAATAGGAACTGGAATACGCTCGGAAGTGCTGCGAATCCAAAGATTACTCCCATGACTGCAAAGTCTCCAGATACTTGATCAAGTAGTAGTGGTACAGCAACCCAGTAGAAAGAGAAAATTATAGAGTAGAGAAATATCAAAATGAACGGAAGTTTTACGGTTTGCCAGTTATCTTTCAGATGATGCCAGTCATCAGCATACGTGTTTCTTTGAAGAACTTCTTCCATAGAGTGTTTCAAGGACAGTTCAGTATCAATGCCTATGTAGGAAAGATATAGGAGTATTGCAAGTGTTGAGCCGAAGAACCATAGACCGAAAGCCAAGTTGAATCCGTGAGCAGCGATGAGGTAACCTCCCATTACCGGTCCCAGTACTGCTGCTAGATTAACACCCAGAAGAAAGACAGAGACTGTTTCAGACTCCACATCGTCATCGCTGCTTTTCAATGAAAGACTCCAGCTTCCATTCCAGATAAAGGCCTTAGCCACCCCCTCCAGAAATTTTCCGGAAAGGAGCATAACCGGGGTAGCGAAGACGTAGAGTAGCGGCGGAAATGCCGCAGTCGCTAGCCCCATGAAAACCACAATTTTCTCTCCAGCCCTCTGAACCAAGTTACCTGTCGGAATATCAAGGATAATTGTTACAAGAGCCGGAAGGGACGTAGCAACTCCAACCAGAAAAACTCCCATATGTTGCTCGAAGAATATCGGCAGGAAGTTCCACACAGTATTTCTTCCTATCCAGCCTACAAGAAAAATTATTGAAAGATACTTTGCTATTCTCGGAATCCTGTCAAGCTCCACTGTAAGAACAAACAATCCTTCAGTGCGTTATAAAGCCTTCGCTCTCATCTTCTTCGTCTTCCTCAGAGGCCTCTTTTCTGCTTTCCTCTACAAGTTCTTGCTTGGCCTCTTCCTTTAATTCACTGTATCTTTTCTCTGCTGGAGAAGTATCTTCCAGGCCTGCTTTCTCCTGCTTGATTTCATCAAAGCGTTCCTTGCTCGGGTCTTCTTCACTTTTTTCCTCACTGTCTTCGGCGCTATTATTTTTGATTGCGTTGATGAAGTCGTTCAAAAACTATTGCACCTCCACATCTCTCTTGTTTCTTCTTCGTCCAACGAAAGGAAGTTTTGAGATCAAATTAGTGAAGTCACTAAGTGTCTCAGTAGCATGTTCAATATTATCTACTGCTCTTTCCAGACTTTCTGTAGAGCTTAATGTTGATGCCATTACCCTGTCAATCCTGTAGAGAAGTATAGATAGAAGCACTAGAACTACAGCTACAAGCACCTTTATCAGGATATCGAGGCCTGCTACAGGATCTTCTATCATACTAATTGTATTGGTTCCAAGGATTTTATATCTATCGTACTTTGGAAGGTATCAAGCCCTGTCACGGCTTAGAAAGGCTTAAAAGGTTCTAGAAGGAATTTTTACCGTGATATACAATGGTTAATGTACCTGAAGATGTTGAAATAGCAGACCTTCCTTTCACCCACGCAAGAATAAAACGAATGGTAAGAGAAGAGGCCTCAGAGGGCCAGTACGTGCGTTCAAACGTGTACTTTGGATTGAATCTTTTACTAGGAGAGATTGCGGACGAAGTTATTGAGAAGATGATGGATACTGAGGCAGCTTACGTGGAGAAACATGATCTTGATCGAGCCGCAAGAAAATACGAGAAAGTGGAGAACATCATCAAAGAGAAGGAACGCGTCTCCAGAAAACTGGATGCACTCTCAGCTGACATTGAAAAACTTTCAAGGGACGTACAGCAGGCTGACCACTAGAAAGGCCTTCACTTTTTCCACTACTTTATTTTTCTTATATCATTTCGCTTATATGCTCAACTTCCACGTCTTCTAATTCAGGGACACTAGCCATTTCAACATCAAGCTCTGTAGGACCAGCAGTATATACGACAGGATCTTCATATCTTCCTGCACAGTAAACACAAGTTACGCCTTCTGAAGTTTCTGGAGCAATAGAGATACTATCTATATACTCTTGATATTCTGTTGAGGCCTCTCTGTCGCCTTTATAACTGAATAAGACCTGGAAACCAATATCATCGTCAACCTGTCTTAAGGCCTCTGCAATATCATCTGATTTGATGTAGAGATTGTCAAATCCTGTTCCGAAACGCGTGTTAGAGTGCTCGAACTCTGGATGTGCTTGAAGAGATTCTTCAAGGCCTCCTATTTCTTCTGTAGCCCCCTCCATGCCTTCCAAGTATAGTGGAGTGGTCATAACATCAGCTTCCTCTCCAAAGAACTCTTCATAGAAAAACTCAGGTCTTTCGCCGGAGGCCTCTTCCATTAGATTTTTTCTTCCTGTTATATCACGTGGACGAGTTTGAATTCCTGGAGCAAACACTCCTACTAGGTGCAGACTCTCCAGTCTAGGTGCAATCCTATCGATATTAGGGCCTGTAGGTTTACGGCCTTGGCCTGTAACATCCAGAAAAAACGTGTTCCCCGTTTTTGTAGGATAAGAAGTTTCAACTTCCCATTCAAAGAGATCATCTATAACAGGTTTCGCGACTTGGATTTGATCCATGTTGTTATTGACTTGTAATGAAACTTTTTTATTTTTTGTTGAGTTCATCTGTTAAAAATCTGGAGCATTAAAACGCTGTTATGCGTTTTGAAGTAGAGGTTATAGCAGAAGAAGTTTTACCTGCAGTCAGAAGCATGATAGCAGATAATCTGCATGAAGACTATGGATTCAAGCAGAGAGAGATAGCAAATCGACTTGGAGTCACACAACCGGCAGTATCGAACTATTTGAACAATTCCCGGGCTGATCAGAAAATAGTGCAGAAAATAAGCAGCGATCCACAGATACAGCTACTACTGGAAGAGGCGACAGATAAAGCAGTTGACAACGAAAACTACGCATCTGAAGTCTCACAGATAATCTGGAATATACGGGACAAAGGCCTCATAAAAGAAAGATTTGAGAATACAGAAAAAATCATCTAGATCTCAAAAACAAATTTCTATCGGAAGCCTTCGAACTTATCTTCAACTTGTTCTTCCTCTTCCTTAATCCGTTCCTTCAGATCATGGAACTTTTCTGAGGCTTTTTCGGCAATATGTTCAATCTTCTCAGTAACGTTGTTTTCAGGAATATCTAAATCTATTTCAGGTAGTTCAAGATCATCTAGATCTCTTTTTCCACCGGTGTAGATGAATGCTGCACCAGCTGCTGCGACTATCGATAATCCCAGGAATATCATCAGCAAAGTGTTTTTGATTCTCTCTGCTCTGTGCTCATCCTTTACGTCATCAAGTGTAGAGACAGCAGATTGATATGAAGACTCTAGAGAATCGACTTGATTAATTGCTTCGTGATACTCTCCTTCATCAATCAAATTCTGCACGTTATCCATTAATTCAGTGAAAGATGACGTTCCTGCCTGAAGAGTATCGTTCAATTCTCCATTAAGCCCTGAATCTTGAAGAGTTGAGATATTCTCCTCTAAATCTGCCCTCCTATCCTGATACTCTTCAAATTCCTCATCCACATAGTCTCTCTGCTCTTCATTAGCCTCTACAAGAATCTCTACAGAGTCTGATGCATCTATTGCTTCAGCTGAAAACTCTATATCCCAGAGGCCTGTTTGATTCTCGAAAGCCGCAATCTCGAACTCTGCATTCTCTGTGTCCCCTTCTCTCAAATCCTCAACAGTGTTTTCATCTTCAAGAATCTCGGAAGAGGCCTCAATAGTCTCAGATTCAATAAGTAATACTCCAGTATTTTCAACTATCACATCAATGAATCCTGTATCATTTGCTTCTACGGTGAAATTATCCTCAGCATCAATATCAAGTTGAGGCTCTTCATCAGGATAATATTCAAAGTCTAGAGACTCTATTTCGCTCCAGCGTCCAACATTATCTTTTGCTCTTAAATGAAGAGTATGCTCTCCTTCTTCCTCCAGTAAAGCTGTATCAGCACGGAACTCCTCTTCACCATCAAAAGCCACACTATTTCCATCGCCTTCCATAGTTCCTGGCTCAAAGAAGTATTCTAGCTCACTTACTCCAGAAGCTGAATCAGAGGCCTCATACTCTACCATAAAATCATCCGTAAATACTCTGTAATCAGTATAAGTATCGAAAAAATCTACTTCAGGATCTTCAGAGTCAAAAGTGTAAAAAGTTTCAGTAGAGCTTTCACAGTTTCCTGCTCTATCGCAGGCCTCTACTTGGACGCCTCTGTTGCTGTCTTCTACTTCATCAAAAGGAATGGAGCATGAGAAGTCTGTACTGTCGTCCCAGCCTGTTGTATCGACTGTATCTCCGTCAACCAGGCATTCAACCTGTACTTCGCTCTGCTCTTCTGCAATATTGTTTATTTCAATGTCAACATCTACATTGGAGTCAAGTCTTACGTTATTGTTGTCATCAGCTTCTTCTATTTCAAACTGCGGCGTATCAGCTTCAAACTCATCATCCAGAACATAGGAGAATGATTCCTCGAACTGATTTCCTACAAGATCCTCAGCATAGATTTCAACATTGAATGTGTCTCCTTGAGATACGCCATCAGTACCAACATCAAATGATTCTGTACACTGTCCACCAGCACTACATACATTAGTCCTCTCACCATCTTCTACATCCACATCCTCATTGAAATCATTAGATGCTGTAAGATTGACGACGGCCGTATGCTCATCCGAGACCACAAATTCCAGCTCAGGATCATGCTGCACAAACTCCCTGCCATCACGCTTTTCTACTTCAGGACTATCTCTATCAAGAAGAAACTCTACTGTCGCAGTATTGTTTTCCTGATCCTCTGCTGTCACAGTATAGTCTCCTGAATTACCAGACCCTGCAGAAAATTCATGAGTAACATACTGTTCACCCTGAACTCCTGTCTCATTAATCGTCTCATCGTTCGGACCTTCAACTTCAAAAACTACGAATTCACTGTCCGCATCGTTTGAAACATTGAACAAAACATTATCAGACACACTGTCACCATCTCCAGGATCCTCCCATTCCAGAGCTGAAGCACCAGTTACCAACATCGTTAAAGCGAAACATAAAACACCTAAATACAGAAACTTATTACCCTTAATTTCAATCACTGGATAAGAATGGTAAAGCGATGTTTAAGTAAATTAGCTCAATAAGCCGTCCAAACCGTCTAAACACAAAAACCAAAACACATAAAAACGTTTACTACCTTAAAGTAACAATATGATGAATGGAGAAAGAACTTACGGAAATCTGAGAGAGGCCTTTGGAGATGAAATAGAGGAATATACAGTCTTTGAGCATGGAGACAGTCGTGGAGAAGGCGTGGCTGTGCTTGATCCTGCAATAGGAGGATATAACAACAGAGAAATTGAGACACTATCAGGCCTTGCGCTTGAAGTAGCGGAGGCCGCTCACCAAGCCTATCAGGGAGTAGATCAGTACAGAGTTAAAGGAGCAGATGATTTAACTGCTGATGAAGCTGTTGAGACAATCATCGGAGAGACAACTTCAGACAGTCCTCCTGAAAGCATGATGCTGACTCCTGCAGAATAATTCAATCTTCACGTGCTTCTTCAAACCTTTTCACCGCTTCTTCTCTTCTCTCATCGTGATCTACTACAGGCCTCGGATAATCTTCCCCTATAATACAGTCCGATTCTCTCTGCGCTATCTGATTCATCTTGTGAGGCCTGTGGATATACTCATCCTGTACATCTTCAAGTTCAGGCACCCATTTACGAATGTATTCACCATCAGGATCGTATTTCTCTCCCTGAGTCCATGGATTGAAGACTCTGAAGTAAGGCTGTGCATCAGTTCCTATAGAGTACGCCCACTGAATACCTCCTATCATCGAAGCTATCTCAGCATCCACAAAGTTCTCATTAAAGTAGTCGTGAACATCATGCCAGTCCAGCCAGAGATCCTTACAGGCAAAAGAAGTGACGACCATTCTCAAGCGATTATGCATCCAGCCAGTTTTCTTCAACTGCCTCATACCGGCGTCAACGAACGGAAATCCTGTCCTGCCGTTTATCCAGGCCTCCCATAAATCCCTAGCTTCACTTTTTTGTCGCCAGTCGATGCTGCGGAACTGCTCCTGTAAGGCCTCTTCCCGGGACTCCGGAAAATTGTAAAGCATCTGGAAGTAGAAATCTCTCCATGCAAGCTCCTCCTGCCAAGTCTTCACACCGGAAGTATCTTCATTCGGATTCCGGGCTTTAATCCTTTCTGCCTCCCAGAAAACCTCTCTGATGCTGACAGTTCCGAACTTGAGGTGGGGAGATAACCTGCTTGTCGCATCCTTCCAGGCATAATCTCGGTCCTCATCGTAATCCATTATCTTATCCTTGAAGGCCTCTAACCTTTCCAAGCCTCCTTTTCTGCCTGGACTCCAGTTCCATTCAAAGTCGTTAGGTCTTTCAAATCCAAGCTGCTTCAGATCAGGGATATTGTTACTTTCTATTTCAGGGACTTCGTAGTCCTCCACTTTCTGAGGCCTTCCTTTTTCTTTCTTGAACCATTTTTTTGAGTAGTAAGTATATACTTTGTATGGAGTGCCAGAGTTAGTCAGTATCTCCTCTTTCTCGAACATGACGATATCTTTGAATGTCTTAACATCTACATCCAGTTCCATAGCTTCTTCATCTCTCTGACGCGCATAACTAGAGTAATCACGGTTAAAATAGAGCTCTTCAGCACCTGTCTCCCCTATAATTTTCCGTAGTTGTTTGATAGTTTTCCCTTTCCTCACCACGAGATCCTGTCCACTGTCCTGAAGGCTTTCCTTCAACTCTATAAGCGATTCTCGCCAGAACTTTACTCTAGGATAACCAAGTGAGGCCTCTGAGAAATATTCTTCATCAACTACATAGAAAGGAATGACTTCTTCATGTTCCTTTGAGGCCTCTACTAATGCAGTGTTGTCGTATTCTCTCAGGCTTCTTCTTATCCAGACGATCGCCGTCATAAATGAAAGTTGAGGCCTCCAAGTTTTTGAGTTAACGGTTCTGGAAGAATCTATCCAGCTGCTTCTTGTCCTTTCTGTGTCCTATCATTATAAGCTCATCTCCAGCGTCAAGCCGTGTTTCTTTCACAGTTTCCCCGTCTCTTATTACTGCGTGGACATCAAATGATTCAGGGAAGTTCTTCAACTTCCGAACTTCATCAAGTTCCAAGTCCTCCAGCTCCGATCCTTCCTCTATAGAGGCCTTAATAAGCTCCAGGCCCTCCTCAAGATTTGCCAGCTTGACAAGCTGAGGATGTTCGACTGCGGATAAGAACTCTGACAGAAGGATATCGTTGTGGCTTATAGGCTGTGCATCTATGATCTGGAACGCTTCGATGTATTCTTCGTTTTCTACGCGTGTAACTACTTTAGGCACTCCATATTTTTTGGCAAGTGTGCAGACCACCATGTTCTCGTTATCGTCTTTTTGAGCCGCAATGACTATATCTGCTTGAGTGACACCGGCGTCTTCAAGCGCCGATATCGTTCCCGGAGGCCTGTGGATTACTGTTGCACCGCTTTCCGAGTAAAGCCTGTCACATTTATCTTCATCTTCATCTATAGCTACGACGTCGTGACGGCCTTCAAGCTTCTTCACTAATCTTTTCGACATTGAATTGATTCCGGCGACGATAACGTACATAACTCAATCATTGAATATCTTCGTATTAAAAACCGCCAGTAACGGCAGCATCTCAAGACGGCCAGCAACCATTGAAACAGCTATAAGGATCTTGGATGCTACAGAGGCCTCTATCAAACTTCCCTCGATAAACGTAGGGCCCATGTTTCCAAGTGAGGAGAAAGCGACTGAAATCGCTCCTTTGAAGCTGTATCCCTCTAGTCCTACGAGAAGTATAGCTACGATGAAAGCGAATGTGATCCATGCGAAGAAGAGGACTGACATAGTTTTGATAGCTGAGTTCTCAATTAATTCACCGTCAATCTTCACTGCGTTAACTGCTGACTTTGGCAGAGAATAAGATCTCAAACGAGCCTTCAGTAGTTTAATCATGGCTACAGCTCTGAAAGTCTTGAATCCTCCGGAAGTTGAACCTAGGGAGCCTCCTGTAAACAGTACAGCCAGTAGGATAAGCTGGACAGCCGGCATAGTTATACTGATATCAAGAGTGGAGAAGCCTGTGGAGGAAACAAATGCTGCACTCTGGAATAGGCCATCAAGAAGCGGCATCGAAGTCTTACCCATGAAATCATACACAAGTATACCTGCCAAGACGAAGAACATCGCCAGATAGGCCTTCAACTCTGTATTCTCGGCAAGAGGCCTGTAATCAGCCTTGAGTACTCTGTAAATTATGACGAAGTTGATCCCTCCAACAAGCATGAAGATAGTCATAAGGGCCTGTATCTCCGGAGTTAAAGCTGCAAAGCTCTCGGCCTGAGTTGAAAATCCTCCCGTAGAGAGTGTTGAAAAAGCATGGACTACCGCATCAAAGACAGGCATCTCCAAGGCCACAAGTAGGCCTATCAGTACCGTAGTAAGGAAGGCATACACCCTCCAGAGATCTTTCACTGACTTTAACAGTGAAGGCCTGATGCTTCCAGGATCTGTTTTATGGGCCTCTGCCGAGAAAAGTCTCTGAGATACTCCTCCTGATTTACGGATTACTGCTATAAAGAATGTAAGTATTCCCAGGCCGCCAATCCACTGCATGAATGATCTCCACATCAGTATAGAGTTCGGCATCGTCTCCGGATTTGCCATCAGAGAGATTCCTGTTGTTGTGAGGCCTGAAGCTGCCTCGAAGAAGGCGTCGAATGTCGGCAGGTAGTATGCGAGCGGTAGTGCGCCGATAATTATTGCTAGTATCCATCCTGCGACTGTGAGGAACATTGCCTCCTGTACAGATGGTTCTCCCGTGGCCCCATATTTTGTCATAGCTGTACCTATGATGAGGCTGGCTGCGCTGCTTCCCACGAAGAGGTAGAAGTTGACGGGATTCTCCGAGTAAAGGAGTGTGAGGCCTGCTGGAAGAAGTATGAGTAACGCGTAGATCTGCAGGAAGCGGCCAAGTATACCTGTCAATAGCCTCTTGTTCATACAGTAGTTAATGAAAGTTCACTGGAATAAAAAGAAAACCGATTATATAGCAAAGGGATTCAAAAATGTTTACAGAACAAACTTACATTATAGCTCGGAAAAATCCTGGCATGTCTTCAGTAGAAGGCCTCTGCGAACAAGGATTGACTGAGTTAAGGTGAAAATTACAAATGCAGATTACAGTTGGAACTGAAGAAGGCGAAACATTTCAGAAAGAAATTGAAGAAAACTCTCAGCTAATCGGTAAACAGATAGGCGACGAATTTGAAGGAAGCATCGTAGGACTTGATGGCTATACGCTTGAGATCACAGGTGGAAGTGACAAGCAGGGCTTTCCTATGAGAAAGTCTATCGACGGAACGGAAAGAACAAGAGTTTTACTTGGAGAAGGTACAGGAATACAGGAAGAAGGAAAAGGAGTACGTAAACGTAAATCTGTCAGAGGAAATACTGTTTCAGCCGAGATACAACAGCTGAATACACGAGTAGTTGAATCAGGCGACAAATCCGTAGAAGAGCTTCTTGAAGAAGAATAAACCATGAGCAACAGCACTCCTGAAGTAAATATAGGCCTTGTAGGGCATGTTGATCACGGTAAGACAACGCTTACACGCGCATTATCCGGTAAATGGACTGATGAGCACAGCGAAGAGCTGGAAAAAGGCATCACAATCCGCATCGGATACGCAGATGTCACGTATTACCGCGATGATGACGGCAATCTGAACGTGGACGGTGATGGAGAAGAGGTAAGATCAGTTTCTCTTGTTGACGCTCCAGGACACGAAACCCTTATGGCCAATGTACTTTCAGGAGCAGCCATCATGGATGGAGCAATACTAATAATAGCAGCTAACGAAGAATGTCCTCAACCACAGACACGGGAACACCTGGCAGCACTTGATATCGTAGACGTAGACAATATAGTGATTGTCCAGAATAAGATCGATCTTGTAGATCAGGAAAAAGTCAGGGAGAACTATCAGCAGATCAAGGATTTCGTGGAAGGAACAGTTGCAGAGGACGCACCGATCATACCTATCTCTGCACAGCACGAAATTAATATAGATGCAGTGCTTGAGGCCTTAGAAGAGGAGATTCCTACACCGGAAAGAGATCTTGAAGCCAATCCTAAGATGCTTGTAGCACGTTCTTTCGATATCAACAGGCCTGGACAGCTTCCGGACGATATTAATGGAGGAGTTGTGGGCGGCAGTCTTGTACGTGGAAAGCTTGAGCCGGGCGATGAGATAGAACTAAAGCCTGGACGCAGACTTGAAGAAGAGAAATGGGAGACAGTAACAACAACAGTAGAGAGTATAATCCATGGAAACGAGTCTGTAGATGAAGGGAGGCCTGGTGGTCTTCTTGGAGTAGAGACAACTCTTGATCCGTCGATGGCTAAGTCCGATGGACTTGAAGGAAATGTTTTAGGTCTTGAAGGCACTCTTCCGGAGACCACTTACAACATTGAGATCGAGGCAAATCTTATGGACAGGCTTGCCGGTTCCGAAGATGATGAAGAGATCGAGAATATCAAGGAGCATGAGCCTTTGATGATAAACGCTGGAACAGGTAAGTCAGCTGGTTTCGTGACTCAGGCAGGTAAGAATGTGAAACTGGACTTAAAAATTCCTGTTTGTGCTGAAGAAGGCGACAGAATAGCTATTTCCCGACAGATTGGCTCTAGATGGCGCTTGATAGGTCACGGCAAAATAACAGGCATCGAATGAAAAATAATAGATTTTTAACTAACAAAGATAAGGTTGTATCTGTACAATGTCAATCTCCGCTATGATAGCTGAATTGGCGTCCGGGCAGGGTGCCGTGTTCAAGACTCTTGTTACAGTCGGGATACTTGTAGGAGGACATATTCTGGTGAAACTTTTCACAACAATTATCAGAAAGGCTTGGATGCGTAGAGGAGACAATCTTACGAAGAAAGCTATTCAGCGGCGTTACGATACCGTCCAGAATATATCTTACGTACTGGATGCAGTGGTCATCGCAGTAGCATTACTGTATCTGAACGCAGGCCTCACCACAGAACTGACGGAGAACTTCGCAGAGAATCTGCCGGATATTTTCTCAGTCTTCCTGATCGGCATACTGGGAATCATAATGGTTAATTTTGTTACAAAGCTGGTTAGCGGATTCTTCAATAGAGTCGGAACTCGCAACTATCTGAGAGAAATGGGGCTTTCACAGAGCGCAACACATATCATGAGCCTTGTAGTGAAAGGCTTCCTATACTTGCTGATAATCCAGATAGTACTCAACCAGCTGGGAATAGGCAATACGTTCCTTGATAACGCAATCACAGCCTCAGCATACGCAGCCGTATTCACAGTGGCAGCACTGCTATTCTGGGGATTCAAAGACTTGGCAAGAAACCTAGCGGCAGGCCTATACCTGAAGAATTCCCGCCTTGTAAGGCCTGGAGAAAAAGTCTATCTTGAAGGGGAAAGCGGGAAGATCAGAGATATTGATCTATTCAGCACCGAAGTAGAAACAGACGGAGGATACAGGATGCTGGCACAGAACTCCAAAGTCATGGATTCAGACATGAAGTTCAAAGACACTCAGAGCGACATAGAAACCCTTGAAGACGTAAAAAGACACTTCATAGCACAAGATCCTTCATACTGTGGACCTGCATCAGCTGAAATGGCTTTAAGCATCTTTGGCTACCGCTACAGCCAGGAAACAATCGGAGATATGTGCAGCACCGAAGTAGGAGTTGGCACGATGCCTGACGACTTAATTGAATCAATAGAGGAACTGACAGATGGAGAAGTAAAGGCCTCTTACATTGAGTACGACAAGATCACTGATCTATCAGATGAATTCAAGGCCTGGTTCAACGACGGTGCATTAATCATTCCGAACTTCGCGAAGCCTGTGCTTTTCCCACAAGCCGATACGGCGCATTACAGTCTATGTGTCGGAGTCGAGGGAGATGATCTGTTGATCGTTGATCCAAGCGCTGACACAGTTTCAGGAGGCGTATACTACGCCGATAGCGGAGAGATGCTTGAAGCGATGGGAGAGTTCGAAGGACGTACAAGAGGATATCTTGTACTGGCGCCTGAAGATACTACAGCTCACTGGAGGATCAGTGAAGGCCTTATCTATGCAGATAAGAGCTTTTACGATGAAATAAACAAGAATATGGAGCTGCAGTTGAGAAGGATTTTGAGGCAGGGGCGTATACTGAAGAATGTGCTTCCTGAGGACCTGCAGAACTATCTTGAGAGATGGAAGCGGGATGAAAAGGTAGGCAGAGTTTGGAAAGCTGAATCATCCAGAGACAACGATGGGGGAGAAAATGAAACTTCTGATACTGGCGAATGACTTTGATATACCGACTCAAAGATTCGAGAACTACTTTGAGGAGGTAGAGAAAAAATCACTGGCTGATCTGTTAATCGATACAGAGAAGAACGTGCTTGTTGAAGGCGAATCAATCGAGGAATGGGACTCTCTTTATATAGAGCCAGAACCAAAGGCCTTCAACTATCTCAGAGTGCTTCTGGAAACGATCGGTCAGAAAGATATCAACTGTAACCTTGATCCCTCGTCAATATTCATACAGGGAAAGAAGCCTTTTCTCTTCACAGTTCTGGCGGATAGAGGCATAAGTATTCCCGATCAGGTATCTATATCTACTGAGAAAGGCCTTACGGAGATGGAGCGAGATCTGGATTTCCCTGTAGTAGCCAAAAAATACTCTAGCTTTGAGCTTGCTGAAGCCAAAGTTTTTGAGGAATTTGAAAATCTTAAGTCTTTCTCAGAGCTATCTGAACATGGTAAAGACTACATAATGATACAGGAACATTCCGGTGAAGATATTTTCGATATTCTTTACGTAGACGGGAATATGATTTCACTTAAACTTGAGGACTCTCCCTGGGAGGCTGCTGAGGCAGAGACAGTATCAAAGAAGTATTATAGCATCTCAAGCAGTCAAAAAGAGACTGTGAAAGAAGCTGTTGAGGCCTTAGGCTCCCGTATATGCCGTGTAAGACTGAAAGGTGATGAAGTAGTTGATATACAGAATGATCCTGATCTTGAGGAGTTCAAGGAGAAAAGTGGTAAAAACGTGTATGGGCGAATTGCAGATGTTCTGAAAGGCGGAGGTGAAGCTTAATGGATTGTGCAGTAATTTATGGAAAGAAGTCAGCTCAGCACCACCACTTTATTGAGGCAGGTAAAGATCATTTCAACAAAGTGCTTGGAGTACCTCTCGAAGGGATAAGAACAGTATACACCGAAGAAGGTACGAAGCTGATGTACAATAATACAGATTTATGTGAATTCGATGCAGTGTATCTCAGGCTTCTGGGAAGCGATCTGATGTACGGAGAGCACATTCCAGAGGTGCTCAGAGATAACGATGTATACACACAGCTGGACTCCGATTCACTGGCTATCGCATCAAACAAGTTCCACATGATGAAAGTGATAGCTGACGGAGGCCTACCCGTACCCAAATCAACCTACACTCTTTCAACGAAGGAGACTGAGAGAGCTGGCAACATGCTAGGATACCCCGCCGTAATAAAAATTATCTCCGGATACGGAGGAAAAGGAGTGATGAAAGCAGACGAACAGTCCGACATCGGGCCTATAACCGACACATTGACACTTTTCGAGCAGGACATATGCCTTCAGGAGTTCATCGATAATCCTGGAGAAGATATAAGAGTTATAGTTGTAGGAGATGACACATACGCCTACAAACGTGTCGGAGGAGATGAGGAATTCCGATCAAACATTTCGACCGGAGGAAACCGAGAGAAGATAGATCCTAGCGAAGAAATGATTGAGGCCTCCAAAGGAGCAGCAGCACTTACAGGCCTGGATATAGCCGGAATAGACATCATAGAGGATGAATCCGAGGAAGGAAAATTCTACATAGGAGAAATCAATGCCTCACCCGGAGTTGAAGGAACAGGAGAAGTTATACCGGCAGACCTGGCGGACGAGTTCATGGAAGTAATAAAGAGAAAAGCTATGGAAGAGAAAGAACTATAGAGAGTTGAAATCACTTTCAACAGTCTCTACAGCCTCCTGAAGCTGATCCGGCTTGAAAGCATTGTATGCCGGAACACCTACATTATCTTCTATAGTATCTTTACCTACAGTTGTATCAGTTATAGGCCCCGAAATGAAGGAAAGACTGTAATCCATATCTTCAAGTACGTCCTTTAATCCATAGGCACCCATGACATCTAGGGAAGCTGCACAGACACTGAAGACAGATTCTTTTATGTCAAGATCCTTTAAGACTTCTCTTACTCTGTAGTTACTGATGAGGCCTGCACCGAACTCAATTACGATGAAATCCAGTTCATTTTTGTTCCAGGCATGATTTACGAGGCCTTTCGCTGAAGAAATCACTGTCTCAGGATCCTCTACAGTGGTTGGTATACCGGCATCCACGAAGTCCAGAGATACTTTTGAGCCTGCTTCGTACATGCTTAACCGGTCTCTTTCACGAGCTGACCCTGTGAGCTTCAGGGATCCTATTCTGTAGTCTTTACTGAGGTTTTCGATTAGTTTTGTGGCAAGCGTTGTCTTTCCTGCATCCATCCTTGAGGCAACTACAGCTACAAGCCTTGGATCTCCATTGATCTTCTCTGCTTTCTCTATACCGTGATCCTTCATATTCCTGAGATCTTCACCACTCTTGATGTAGCCGAGGAACTCTCCTTTACACGGCTCCTCCAGTTCTTTAGCTGAGGACCTGTAAATTCCGAAAACTCCTCCAGAACCCAGAAAACTGATTTCATCGCCTTCATCAAGATCCTCCGGAACGTTTCCGATATAACCTTTAACACCGGCTCTGTTCCCCAAGGCTCCGACTACAACATCTCCTTCCTCCAGATCTACTAGCTCTCCTCCTTCAAGATCAAGCTCTCTGTAAGTATCATTTACACCCGTGATACGGACAGCCACCACATCTCCGCTTTGAGGCCTGTGGCCACTGTACTCTACTTCTATATTCCTTCCTATATCTATTCTTTTGAGACACGAGGCCTTGTAGTCGTACTCTTTAATCATATTACTTCGTTGAGACACTGACTGTTTAAAATAGTATTTACTTGAAACTTGAGGCCTCAAGGATTGTCTGTGACACGTAAAATACTGCTTGATACAAACTTCCTTGTAGCGCCTTTCCAGTTGAATGTCTCGATATTCGAGGATCTTGAGGATATGTATCCTTACTGCGAGATTTATACATTAGATGAGGCCTTGCAGGAGGCCCGAAGTATAGAGGGAGGGAAGTATGGAGAGCTTGTGGAGAAGCTTATCGATATACAGGATGTGGAGGTGCTGGAGACGCATGGAGAAGGTAGTGTTGATGATCTCTTGGTAGATATTGCTGACGAGTTCGTTGTAGCCACTAATGATAAAGAGTTGAAGGAGCGTTTGATAGATGCCGGTAAAGAAGTCGTGTTCATCAGAAGCAGAAGCCACCTAAAAGCGGCGAATCAGGCCCGACTGTAAAAGAATTGTAGAGAAGATAATTTTGTCCGGGAATGACGGGTTTTTTGTGTAGGTTTCCGGATTTTTGTCTACCACTGCTTTTTAAGAATTAACACCGAGCTCTATACTGTTTCATAGAGGTAGAACTATATGTACAAGAGGCTTGAAATGGCGGACTCGATCAGAGTTCCTCCCGAGCATCTCGGTGAGGACGTAACAGAAAGTGTCAAAGGTGCTTTAAGCAAGAACGTCGAGGGACATATCTTTGACGAGGCAGGTGTAGTTCTTGCCGTCGAAGAAGTCAGTTCCGTTGAAGGCGGAGAAATAGAGCCGGAAGACGCAGGAATCCACTACGATGTCGAGTTCACCGCCATAGCCTATCAACCTGAACTACACGAAGTAGTGCAGGGAGAAGTAGTTGACATCACAGGATTCGGAGCATTCATCCGAATAGGTCCTCTAGACGGCCTATGCCACGTATCACAGATCATGGACGAATACGTGAACATGGATGAAGAAAACGAAATGCTTGTATCAGAGGAAGGAGACAAAACGCTCTCAATCGGAGACTTCGTAACCGCAAGAATGATCGCAGTCTCACTTGACAAACAGGACAGCAACAAACTGAACCTGACAATGAGACAGCCAGGCCTCGGAAAAGACGAATGGATCGAGATGTACGAAGAAGAACAAGCCGACGAAGGTGAAGAAGAATGAAGACACTAACTTTTGAAGGTGATCTTTAGATGGCAGAAAAAGCATGCTCTGAATGCCACAGACTTGTAGAAGACGCAAACGAATGTCCAATCGATAAAAACAACGATCTGAGAAGCAACTGGAGTGGACTAGCAGTCATCTACGATCCAGAAGAATCAGAAATAGCAGATAAACTTGGAGCAAACGTTTCAGGAAGATACGCAATCAGCGTAAGGTGAAAAATAATATTATGAACGTAGAAATTGACTCAGTACGAGAAAACCCTCTTCTAGGAAGAAGACAGGTAAAAGTAGAGATAGACCACGAAGGAGAGGCAACACCAAGCAGAGAAGATATCAAAAACCGCTTCGCAGCAGAAAACGCAGTAGACGAAGAGGAAGTAGAAGTAGGATCAATCAAGACAGGATACGGAAGAAACGTATCACTGACAGAACTGAAAGTCTACGAAGAATTCGATTACAGCGAAGAACTGGAAGACGAGGCCTCCACAACAACAGAAACAGTTGAAGTAACAGAAGAATACGATGAAATTGTTTCCGGCACAATCACAGAGGCAAAGGACGCAATCAATGATCTTGAAAGCCCTGACTACGAGGCCCTAATTCAAGCAGAAAAGAATAACAAAAACCGTACAACACTAGTTGACTGGCTTGAAGGCCAGCAGGAATAAGAGGCGGAAAGAATCTATGGGAAAAAACGCTAACGTAGCTATCTACGAGAAGTACAACGAAGACGGCTCCATTAACGGGGAGAAATGCCCCGTATGCGGCAGCTTCCTGGCAGAACACGATGACAGGAAGAGCTGCGGGAAGTGCGGATACACACAGCACTGAAGCCGTAGAGGCCTCACAGAGGCCTCAAACCATTTTTCAATAACTTATCCAGATAAAATTTTTTTGTGGCCTGAAACGTCTTTTTTCTGGCCATCTGATTTAAGATTTTACAGGCCTGAATTATCTGTATAATTGAAAATGAATGTACTGGGTATCGAGAGCACGGCTCATACGCTTGGGATCGGTATAGTCAATGAGGACGAGATACTGGCGAATCAGAAGAGTATGTTCGAGCCGGAGGAAGGTGGAATCCATCCCCGGAAGGCCTCAGAACACCACTATCAGTCAGCTATGGAGCAGTTAAACAATGCTTTAGCAGAGGCCTCTCTGGAGTTAGATGATCTTGATGCTGTTGCTTTTTCCCAGGGACCTGGCATCCCTCAATGTCTAGAGATCGGAGCTGTCATGGCGAGAAGTCTTGCGGAGAAACATGATTTGAAGCTTATCGGAGTGAATCACTGTCTCTCACATATCTCTATAGGAACACGTACGACAGAGGCCTCTGATCCAACTACTCTTTACGTTTCTGGAGGTAACAGCCAGATAATTGAGTTCAGGAACGGGCGTTACCGGATAATCGGAGAAACACTTGATATCGCATTGGGTAACGCACTTGACAAGTTCGCACGTGAACTCGGATACCCGCATCCCGGGGGACCGGAGATAGAGAAGCTTGCAGGAAAGACCGACGAAATCATTGAGATGAGCTATCCGATCAAAGGAATGGACTTCTCATTTTCAGGCCTGACAACAGAAGCCGAGAGAAAGATGGGAGAGGCCTCTGACGAAGTTCTGGCGAACAGCTTTCAGGAGCACGCATATGCGGCAGTCGTTGAAGCACTTGAAAGAGCGATGGCACAGGAAGACTCCGACGAGGCCCTGCTCACAGGAGGAGTCGCAATGAACAAACGACTGAGAGAAATGGTGGAAAAGATGTGCGAACAGCGAGGTGCAAAAGCCTACTTCCCACCTACAGAATACTGCATGGACAACGGAGCAATGATAGCACATCAAGGCCTCATAGAACTGGAAAACGGACGAGAAACAGAGATAAGCGAATCACATAAAAGGCCTAAATGGAGGCCTGACGAGGTAGAGGCAGAATGGAAGTAAAAGAGATAGAAAAGGCCCGGAAAACGATCGAAGACGGAGGAATAGTGATCTTCCCTACAGAAACGGCTTACGGTATAGCAGCCGATGCCACAAACGAAGACGCTGTCGAAAAAGTATACGAGGCGAAGCAGAGGCCTCGCAGTAAAGGTTTGACGGCGATAGTTGATTCCTTAGAGAGTGCTGAAAAGTTCGCATATCTTTCAGACGCTGAGAAAAAGATAGTGGAGGAGTTCATGCCCGGGCCTGTGACTCTGGTTGCGGAGAAGAAAGATAAAGTGCCTGACAGCTTGAACGAAGATTTTGCTTTCAGGATTTCCTCTTCTGAAGTGGCTGATGCTCTCTCCTCTGGAGGCCCGATCACCGCCACTTCCGCAAATATTTCAGGCAACGAGACTTCCTACTCTGTAGAGGATATATCTGAGGGATTGCTGGAAAAGGCAGATTATGTGCTTGATGCTGGACGTCTGAATTCAGGGCCTACTTCTACGATCGCTGAAGTTGAGGATGATCAGGTTTTTATTCACAGAATGGGACCTATTTCACAGGAGGAACTTGAGGCCGTTATAGATGATGTCGACATTTACAGCTGATTTCGCAGTATTACTTGTTGCAGCGACAGTTCTAGGTTTTATTGCGCGTAAGACTAAGCAGCCGACTATTGTTGCCTATATTATTACTGGTCTTCTTATGGGACCTATTGGTTTTGCTGTTTTAACTAGTGCTTACATGCCTTTCGATCTCACTCCTTTCATTGATGGACCTCTAGTTTCTGAGGATCGGTTGATTGAGATAATTTCTGAATTAGGCCTCGGATTCCTATTGTTCCTGCTCGGCATGGAGATGAGCTTCGACAAAGTTAAAGAAATTATGAGGCCTGTCGGGGCTATTGCTGTAGGCCAGGCTGTTTTACAGGGGATTGCTTCTACTGCTGTTGCTCTTTTTCTAGGTTTTGAACTTTTCACTTCTTTAATGATTGCTTTAGCAACTACTTTTGGAGCTACACCGATTATCGTAAAGGTTTTAGGGGATAAAGATGATTTAAATGAACTCTATGGGCGAGTTGATGTCGGGATATTGATATTCCAAGATCTGTATCTTGTCGTTGCACTTGCTATCCTTACAGTTGGCACAATGTCCGGTTTCAATGAGATAATCATGCAGATTTCACGTATTTTCTTCATGATGTTTATAATTGGGATTGCTGCATACTTGACAAGTAAGTACGTCCTTCCAAGTCTTCTCAAGGTTAGTGCTGCCAACAGCACTACTTTGCTTACCGTAGGAATAGCCTGGGCATTCCTGTTCATCTTCGTTTCCGATTATTACGATGTATCTGTTGAAATTGGTGCTTTTCTAGCCGGTCTTGCATTAGCTCAATCACCTTACAGTATGGAGTTAAAAGAGAGAATGGAACCAGTGACCAACTTCTTCATAGTTGTGTTCTTCGCTAGTATAGGCCTAACTATGGATGTTGGCTCTCTTTTAGTTTACTGGCAGGAAGCTGTTATTGCTTCTGTTCTTCTACTTGCAATTAATTTCTGTATAGTCTTCGGCCTCTACTTAAGTCAAAACTTCGATGTAGAAACATCCTTCCTAGGAACTATCTCAATGTTACAGGTAAGCGAGTTCTCACTTGTTTTAGGAGCTCTTGCTGTGCAACAAGGCTTCATTGAACCAGGTATACTGGGTTTCCTGAGCATAATGGCCATAATTACTATGCCTACTTCAACATACTATGTAATGTATAATAGAGAGATATATGAAAGAGTTAAGCCATATCTTGAAAGATTTGAACCAGAGGATCCTATTGAGACTAAAGATATTAGTCACGAAGACCACGTCGTCGTTGTTGGATATGATGACGCAACAAGAAAGCTCATACCGATTCTAGAAGAGATATACGATGACGTACTTATAGTTGAGAAAAATCCAGAAGTAGTTGAGGAGCTCAATAAAACAGATCACGACTTTGAGAACAGAGATATATCACATGAACTGATTTACGGAGATCTTATTCATGAAGAAATAAGAAATCAGGCAAGCATAGATAACGCAGCAGCACTAATTTCCATGGCGCCAGATCAAGAACTGAACAAGATGATACTAGATGAACTTGACTGTCTTACGGTTCTAAAAGCCAAGACATTTGAGGAAGCAGTAGAACTTTACGATCTCGGAGCTGATTACGTAATACTGAAAGAATATCTGGCAGGAGAGAAAATCGAAGACTTACTCAAACTTTATTTAGAAGATAGAGAACTTTTCCTTGAAGAAATCGAAGAAGAGAAAAAACAATTAATGGAGGCCTTGAAATAGAATGGATATACTGCTTGATTTCACAGTCATATTCACTGCAGCTGCCGTTATGCTGCTGATTATGGACAGATTTGATCATCCCTCTATTCCTGCATATATTATAGCAGGACTTATAGCAGGAAATCTTATATCTGGAGATGATCTGATGGATCTAGCGCAGATTGGAATAGCGTTCTTAGTTTTCGTTTTCGGATTGAAATACAATCCTAGAAATCTCCGTTCAACAGCCTCAACTACATTAAACACAACTATTATCCAGATGGCTATAACAGGAGGCCTAGCCTACCTTGTAGCCACCATTCTTGGATTTGATTCCACTAACTCTCTCTACTTCGCTATAGCAGGAGCATTAAGTTCTAGTCTTGTAGGCCTACAGCTAACTGAAAGAGAAATCCATACAAATCTTCTTCATGGCCGTTTATCAGAATCAATTCACTTTATACAGGACATGATTGCCTTTTTGATGATAGCTGTCTTCCTATCCGCTTCACTTGAATCTGCAGCTTATGCAGTGCTATTCACAGTGTTGATTATAGGTGTAGCTATCCTCTTCCGGGATTATGTATTTACTTTTATCGCTGAACAAACCGAAGGTAATCACGAATTACTTACTATGGCTGCCTTGACTCTGCTCATCGTATTTATAGGCATTACAGAAATTCTTGGTATTTCTATGGTAGTCGGAGCATTTGCTGCTGGCCTTGCAGCCTCTAAATTCCCATACAATATTGAACTACTTGATAGTATGGGATCAATAAAAGATTTCTTCTCCGCAATTTTCTTCGTAGTGTTAGGCGCACTAGTGACTATCCCAGATCAAAAAGTAATAGCTTCTGCAACTGCTCTAACTCTAATTGTTGTCATAGTAGCACCTTTAATCACTTACCATACCCTGAAGATTTATGGCTACGACAACAGAACATCCTTACTGACAGGACTAAGCCTGGACCAAATAAGCGAGCTAGCACTGATCGTGACAATTCAGGCATCTCTACTCGACATAATATCGTCTACAACATTTGAATCCGTAATTCTAGCAGCCACAGCCACAATGATAATATCTTCATACACTAAGAAACATGAAGAAGCAATATACGCAGCTTCAGGTCCCAGAACAAAAGAGAGAAAGTCATACGATATTGAAAATCATGTTATACTGGTAGGACACGATATACAAGGGAAAAAAATAGCTGAAGGATTGAAAGAGGAAGAAACAGAATACGTCATAATAGAGAATGATCCAGAAAAAGTATCAGCTCTAAGAGACCAAGACACTAAAGTAGTTTACGGAGACATAATGGATGACATAACATGGAGAGAAGCTAATGTAAGCGAAGCAAGAATTATAATCTCTACAGTACCATCTAAAAGAGTCTCAGAAGAAATTTTAAGGCTAGAAGAACCTGAAGATAAGATTGTAAGAGCAGAAAACAAGGAAGAAGCTGCAGAAATGCTAGAAAAAGGCGCCTTACACACAATAGTTCCTGATATAGCAGCAAACGAAAAGCTACTGGAACATATGGAAGGGCTTGAAAACAATATTCGTTTAAGAGAAGAACTCAAAAGAGAAAACCTTTTAGAATTCAAGAAATATCTGAACAGATAATAAATGAAAATGCAGGGAGCAGAAGCAGAAGTAGAGATTCTGGACTCTAGAGTACTGAAGACCCGTAAATCGAAAAAGTACAGACATCCAAGACTGGATAAAAACATTATCAGAGAAAGAACAGAGAATGAAGTCCGGAACATGGAACGCGCCATACTTCACGGAGTAAACGTACCGGAAGCAGAAAAAAAGGACGCCAACACGATCCAGATACAGAAGATAAAAGGAGAGGCCTGGAAAGTGAAGGAGGACACAAACTTGATGGAGAGAGTAGGCCATAACGTCGCTAAAATGCATGATTGCAATCTCATCCATGGCGATTTAACTACCAGTAACATCCTTATACAGAAAGAAGAGGCCTTTCTCATTGATTTCGGGCTCAGTGAAGTCTCTGAACGGGTGGAGGATAAAGCCGTGGATATCCATCTATTGAAGCAGGTGCTTGGAAGCTCTCATCCGGAGATAAGTGGGGAGGCCTGGGAAAAATTCCTTGAAGGATACAGGGAGTATGATTACAGTGATGAAGTACTTGAACGTCTTGAAGAAGTTGAGCAGAGAGGACGCTACAAATAAAATACTTGTAGCTTTTGCAGTGCTTTTTCTCGCAGCTTCAGTAGTTCCCTTGATAGATGACAATCATGAAGAAGGCTTTTCAGCTGATTCCATCCGTACAATTGATGGTGATACATTAGAGGCCTTTTACAATGGTTCAAGTGTCACTGTGCGTTTCATCGGAGTTGATACACCCGAGACTTTTGTGGAGAATAATCCTGAGGAGTTCGGACTTTCGGACACCGAGGAACACAGAGAATGCCTCAAACACTACGCAAAAGAGTCAACACGTTACGTTGAACACTTTACAGGACCTGAAACCAGGATAGTTACTGATAAGGTCTCTGATACATACGGTTATTACGGACGACTTCTGGCATACATCAAGAAAGACAACAGAAGCCTGAACAGAGAGTTACTGGAGAGAGGATACGCGAGAGTATATGAATCAGAATTCGCATATCTGGAAGAGTACAGGACTCTTGAGGAACAGGCCCGAGAACAGGAGAGAGGAGTATGGAGCTGCTAGAATTATACCTCGACTTCTATGCCTTTATCATCGAACTGATCGATTATCTCCCGTATATTATCTTCCACTCCCGGCATTAACTCTATAGGCATCGTTACGTACCTCATGTTCTCTTTTCCGTCACGTCTGTAGTCTATTATGAAACGAGGACACGTGACCGGTTTGAGGCCTTCCACAAGTTTCACAGACTCTATTTCGCTGTACTTAATGAATTTTGCTTTTTCCACGTTATTCCAGTGCTCATAGATCATGACAGCAAAGGCTAGAATCAGCACCATCGCCGCTGCATTGATCTGAGCTAAAAGCGGAGCGTTGAAATATGCTACAGCCAAGAAAGATCCTGCTGAAGAAACGAAAGCAAGGGTCAATGCGAAGAATAGTTTGTCTACGAGCTCTCCATTCTCCCAGAAGCCTTCATAGCTGTTCCTGAGATAGTCTGTCCAAGACTCCTCCATCATCACTTTCTCTGTGCCGAATGTTATACGGCCTCTCTTAGTAGGTATCTCCTTCATTACAAATTAGACAGCCTCCACAAGAAAGTTGTTGCAGGACGGGTTTAAAAGATTTCAAGGCTGAGAAATAGTTAGAACAGGAAACAGTCCTTAACAGGGCTGACCTGGATCAGTACGTGATACACAATGTCAAGAATGCACTCAGATGGAAGAGGAAGCTCAGGATCAAACAGACCTGTAACAGAAAAAAACCCTGACTGGATCGAATACGACGAAGAAGAAGTAATCGATCTCGTCGTAAAACTAAGAAGAGACGGCCTGGACCCTTCACAGATAGGCCTCAAACTAAGAGATCAATACGGAATACCTTCTATAAAGGCCTTAACAGACAAGAAGTTGACAGAAATACTTGAAGAAGAAGGACTGGAACTTGAACTGCCGGAAGGACTTGACAATCTTGTCCAGAAAGCTGAATCAATTCAGGACCACCTAGAGGAGAATCCTAAGGATGAACAGGCACAGAGAAGACTTGAGCTTACAGAGGCCAAGGTAAGACGACTTGCCTCATACCACCGTGAAAACGGCAACATTCCGGAAGACTGGAAATACGAAAGATAGACAGATGGAGGGCCTAGGCCTTCAAACAAAAATTTTTTCTTACATATTCTTTTCTTGACTTTCACTCGAATGTTTTTGAAGACTTTCTATGGTAATCGTTAAAAGAAGTTCAGCACCAATTTTCTGACAGGGATGGTTGACGATATTCTTGAATCCGCGGAACCTGCAGCTGAGAAACTTGAAAACTACAGTGGAAAAATCCGTTTAATCGGACAGTACGACGCAGACGGCATCAACGCCACAGCAATCGCACATGAATTACTTGAGAGACTTGGAAAAGAGTTTGAATACGAGATAGTGAAACAACTGTACGAGGAAGACATTGAAAGAATTGCAGGAGAAGATGAAGGCCTCCTTTTCTTCGTGGACATCGGATCAGGGCAATCAGATCTAATACAGAAACACATAATTGAAGAAACGGATAAAGACGTTATCGTCAGCGACCACCACGAACCTGCAATCACTGAAGAGGCCTCCGACTTCATACATATGAATCCTCATTTCTTGGGGCATGACGGAGGAGAGGCCATATCAGCAGCAGGGATGACATACTTGCTGGCGAAAACAGTAGATAAAGATAACTACGATCTTGTACAGTACGCACTTATCGGAGCGACAGGAGACGTACAGAAACAGGAAGGAGAATTTATAGGCCTAAACAAAGATATCGCAGAAGAAGCCATCGAAAAAGGAGTAGTTGAGAAGCGTAAAGGCCTTGATCTGTACGGACGCACCACAAAGCCGCTTCAGAAATCGTTGATGTATACTACAGATCCTCATCTGGAAGGAGTTTCCAATAACGAGTCCGGAGCAATCCAGCTCGTGAAATCTGCAGGCCTAGATATAAGAGATAACGGAGGATTCCGTACACTGGCAGATCTGAGTGAGGCGGAGGAGAAGAAGCTTATCAACGCGATGATCAAGCGCGGATACCCTGTTCAGCGCCTACTGAACGATATCTATACTTTGGAGAACGGCTACGAGATAGATGAGTTCTCTACCGTAATCAATGCCTGTGGAAGACTTGGTATGCCGAAGAAAGGTGTCAGAATACTGCTTGAAGATGACCTGGAGCTGGCCGAAAAAATATCAAAGAAGTACGGCCGCAAGATTTCATCCTCACTGCGTTATGTAGAGGAGAATCAGAATAATGAAGACGTCGTTTACGAGGAGGATATCGGCGTTATCGACGGTAACTCCACTATCGACTCCGACTTCATCGGCACAGTGACCACTATCACGATGAGCAACGGCTTCTTCACAGCTCCAGTTGTCATGGGAGTAGCTGAAGCAGAGAAAGAGAAAGTCAAGATATCCTCAAGAGCCTCCAAAGAAGTAGTCGAGGCAGGCCTCAATCTAGGAGACGTTATAGGAGATATATGTGAGGAACTGGACGGCGAAGGAGGAGGCCACAACATCGCCGCCGGAGCAAAGATTCCTCAGGACAAGAAAGAGGCCTTTATAGAACGGCTTAACTCCACTATTTCCGAGGAACTGGCCTGAAACTAGAGGCCTTCAGGTCTGGCCTATTTTTGTTTTCTGGTTCACGGACGGTTTATAAATTTTGACATAACTGAGTAGTGTATGGCAAAGGCTGTACTGCAGAAAAACTGGTATGAAGTTCAGGCGCCAAGCATTTTCGATGAAGATGTTGTCGTCGAGACACCTGCCGAGAAAGAATCACAGGTAGTCGGCAGAACCGTTAAAGAAGACTTAAACGACCTAATGGATTCAACAGACAAATACTACGCAGACGTAACTCTGAATATCACAGATGTTGAAGGGAACAAAGCCTTCACAGAGATCAGTGAGATGAGTGTTTCAGCAGAATATGTCTCAAGAATGATCCGTGAAGGAAGTGACAGATTCGACCACGTAGTCGACGTCACAACAGCAGACGACAGACAATTAAGGATCAAGATAGTAGGCGCAACACTTAGAAGAACAAGCTCAAAGAAGCTTACAGCAGTCAGAAACAAGATTAAGGAAATTCTGAACGAGAAAGGTGAGGAACAGGCCTACGAAGAACTGATGGAGAATATTTTCACAGACAACATCCAGGAAGAACTCAGAGACGAAGCAGACCAGATCTACCCATTCAGACAAATGGAGATCCGGAAAACAGAACTGAGAGAATAAGGTACAAACACTTCCAAATATATTTTTATAGAATTTCTCCAGAGAATAAGGCCTTAAAAAAGGCCTTTCAACTTATATCAACAAAGACTCTGGGGCCGGTAGCTCAGTCTGGCAGAGCGCTTGGCTCTTAACCAAGAGGTCGCGGGTTCAAATCCCGTCTGGCCCATAGTCAATTTTTTCAGTTTGAATTATTATTTTGTATTGGTGTTTTGACGAATAATTAGCTAAATAACTGTTTTATTTTTATTCTAGTGCTTTTAGTCTATTATATAAAGATAGAAAATCATTTGAAGCTTTATGATATTTGAAAATGATCAAATAGATGTTTTAGCAGTAGATAACAGACAAGATATTCTTGAATTATCTAAGCTCGTACTTGAAAATGTCGAAGATGATATAAGCGTAGATACGACAGTAAATCCTGAAGAAGGCCTGGAATGGCTTGAAGAAGGATTTTATGATGCAGTTCTTTCGGATTACAATATGCCTGTAATGGATGGAATTGAGTTCCTTGAAGAAGTGAGAAATATTGATGAGGATCTTCCCTTTATTCTATACACAGGGAAAGGATCTGAGGAAGTTGCAGCGGATGCAGTAGGCCACGACGTAACCGATTACTTCCGGAAAGAGGCCGGCACAGAACATTACGAGCTAATTGCTTCACGCATAGTAGATGCCGTTGAAAGCTACAGAAAAGATCAGGAAATGGAGATATTCGAGTCAATAGTGGAGCACTCTGACAACCCTGTTGTAGTGACTGATGCCGATTCCAGTATACTTTATGTGAACGAGGCCTTTGAGGAAGTGACAGGATACAGTCTAGATGAAATAAGAGGAGAGAACCCCTCCATACTGAACTCCAGAGAACATGGCGCAGAAACATTTGCGGAGATGTACGATGCACTTGAAGACGGAGAAGTATTTGAGATAGAGAACATGACAAACGTTGATAAAAGTGGAGATGCTTACAGACATGACCAGAGACTGATCCCTGTACATAGAAATGGCGAAGAACCGGAATTCTATGCAGCAGTATCTACAGTCAAAGAAGAATAATCAGAAATCCTTCGCCTTCTCCACTTTAGGCCTCGCATAAATATTGCAGTAGGCGTCTTCTGGATTTTTCTCGAAGTAGTCTTGATGCTTTTCCTCTGCCTTCCAGAAATCTTCAAGAGGCCTGACTTCAGTTACTATATCATCCTGATAGTTCTCTGATATGTCGTTGATGAAGGCCTCTACAGTTTTCTTCTGTTTTTCAGAGTTGTAAAGTATTATTGAGCGGTACTGGCTTCCTACATCCGGGCCCTGTCTGTCCTCCGTAGTCGGGTCATGTATCTTGAAGAATAACTCAAGTATTTTTTCCAGGCCTATTTGCTCCTCGTCATACTGTATTTTGACGACTTCTGCGTGGCCTGTTTTCCCAGAGCAGACTTCCCTGTAAGTCGGATTACTGGTTTGGCCTCCAGAATATCCTGAGGTCACTTCTTTTACTGCTTCAAGCTGTTTGTATGCGGCTTCGATACACCAGAAGCATCCTCCACCGAGAACTATATAACTCATGTTAGAAGTTTAGGCCTCTGAATAAAAAAGAATGGATATGGTATGATCTGGCTTTTTATCTGAGTTCTTCGAGATACTCTGGATCATCCATTGATCTTTCGGCCTCAAGTATTGCCTCTGGTTCCTCATCGAATACTCCCAGTGTGTTTGAAGCTCCGAATCTTCCTTCTCTGTATTCCAGTAAGTAGCTATCAGATTCTGAGTCTTCTTGTATGTATAGTTCGCTGGCATCTGATTGAAGCCATCTGGCAGTCTTGCCCGAATAGCTTGGTGCGGAGACCCATCCAGTCTCTGTAGAATTTATTGAAGGATTTGAATCTGTTTTAGAACCCGATTCTGCTGGTTTAGACATTAGTTTATCCCTCCCAGGGTTTTATTCGTTAGAGCCAGTTTTAAACAGTTCCAAAAGCTTATATTGGGGCGATTCGATAAATAATGATAGATATTCCATTAGCTTTCTTCGATGAAAGCATAGTTCCATGTAGGTTCTGGCGGGAAAGTCACTCCAAAACCAATATCGGTGTCTGGCAAGGTATTTTCTTCTATTTCTCTCAGAAATACTGACGCACATCGGCCTTTAATCTCTCCATGTACCTTTACTCCTCCACCAGGATGCATTCTATCAACAGTTTGCAGTACCTCTTCCAGAGAACTTTCATTCAACTCTCCTGAATCAACCTTGCTTCCTGAATAACCTACTACTTCAGCACCTCCAAGCTGCTCTACAATTGTCTCTGCATGACTTCTACCACCTTGGCTATAAATGATATGAACTGGATTTCTGGCATCTGAATTCTGAAAAACTTCCTCCAAACCATAAATATAGTCGCTGTAAAACTCCTGAAGAAAGAAATCTTTCCTATCAGCATCCTCCCAGTCCTTCTCGTAATTCTTGGCAGTCCAACCCGGATGAACCACAAAATTAACACTATCATAGATATTCTCACCCGAATACTTCTCCGCATTCACCAAAGTCTCAAACTCATACTTTGAACAAGGCGAATCCAAGACCTCCTCCAGACGATCATCAATACAACCATGACCCATAAGTTGTTACTATAAAGTAAATAATTAAATACTATTCTCTTCACTATTTTTTGTCGCTATAAAATTCATGAAAACGGGCTGCTCACCCTTCGTATCCGTTTTATCGATCCTATGGACCTTGAAATCTGAAAGCAGTTGTCGGGCCTCTTCATCAGTCATCGGATACTGGATTATAGAGGAACCGTACTTCTCCCGTACGAAACTATCCTCACCTTCCTTCAAACCAAGGAAAAGCTCCCCACCAGACTTCAGAACTCTGGAAAGCTCATTGAAGGCCTCTTCCCGTTCCTCACCTTCAAAGAAGACCAATAACTGATTAGCCAGAACCCCGTCAAAGGCCTCGTCTTCAAATTCGAGATCTCTGACATCCATCACGTGAAAATCTCCATCCTTGTCTTCCGCCTGCTTTATCATATCCCTGGAAAGATCAACACCTGTCACGTCAAATCCTCTATCCGAAAGTATCTGTGCATCTCTTCCAGGCCCGCAACCGGCATCAAGAACTTCTCCGTTTTCCGGCAGTCTCTCAATGAAGGCCTCCAGCAACTGCAGATAAGACTTAGAGATGTTTTCCTCTGAGTAGTTTTCCGCGAACTCTTCAGCACCCTTTGAGTAGAATCTTGAGGCCTCTTCAGTCATTATTCATCAGTCTCGAGTTTGAGTGACAGGTATCCAGTTCGAATATTTTCCTAACGGGTTTTCCAAAGGTTCGTGATATTTTAAAGGCTAATTCAAGCGATGGATCTCGTCTTTCCTTCTCTATCGATATCACTGTCTGCCTTGAAACCTCTAGCAATTTTGCTAGGTCTTTTTGGGTTAGACCTTTTTGTTTCCTGAATTTTCTAACTTTGTTTCTAATTATTTTCCCCCTCCCCCGAGGTAAAGATCACTGCAAATTCATTCTCAATTTCTTTGCTTCAACTTCCGCAGGCCTTACATTCCAATATGTCTCGACTGAATTTCTGGGCAGCGTTTACACTTTTTTGGTAATATAGGCTTTTGACTCCTTTTTCCCAGGCCTGGATGTAGAGTTCATTGATGTCCTCCAAAGGCACTTCAGCCGGGTCTAGTGATATGTTAATGCTTTGTGCTTGGTCAATGTATTCCTGTCTCTGAGCTGCCTGATTGATGATTGCCATCTGCGGTATCTCCGAGAAGGTCTTGAAAACTTCTTTCTCCTTATCCGTGAGAAAGTCAAGGTGCTGAACACTTCCGTCCTTCTGCGCGATGCTTTCCCAGACTTCTCTTTTGTCTTTTCCTCTTTCCTCCAGGATTGCCTTCAGGAACCTGTTTTTCTGCGTTGACTTTAATTTGGCTCCATCTCTGACGAAGTAATTGGCTTTCAATGGTTCGATGCTTGGGCTTACCTGGCCGAGGATGATGCTGCTGGATTTAGTTGGTGCTACACTCATTGTTGTCGTGTTGCGTCTGCCATAACCTTCCAAGACCTCTGGTTCTCCGAATTTATCTGCGAGTTCCTCACTTGCTTTGTAACTTTTTTCCTTGATTGTCTGGAAGATCTGGCTGTTTTTGTTCATCGCCTCCATGCTGTCAAAGCTTATCATCTCGCTTTGAAGGTAGCTGTGCCATCCAAGAACACCGATTCCTATGGCTCTATGCCTTTTAGCAAATCTGACAGGCCTCTCCATGAACTGCGTTCCCTCTGCCTCTTCGATAAATTCTTCCATTACAGCGTCAAGGAAGTAGGTAAGAGTTTCGACCGCATCGGTGTCTTTCCAATCATCATAATGTAATGCATTCATGCTGGAGAGACAGCAGACAAAGCTTTCATCAGGGGTTGCAGGCAATGCTATCTCGGTACAGAGATTTGATGCATTGATCTTGTAATCTTTGTCCTTGTAGACTTGTGGCCTGCCGTGGTTCATATTTCCTCTGAAGATGATGTATGGCACTCCTATATTGATCCTGGTTTCTATTATCTCGGCCCAGGTCTCTCTTTTCTCTTCGTCGCCGTCAATCATCTCCTGAAACCATTCGTCTCCGATGATGACTCCATAGTAGATATCCTGTACGGGATCGCCTTCTGTCTTGATATTCAGCCATTCATCGAGATCATCATGCTCAACATCGATATATCCTGCGAACTGTCCTCTACGGGTTTCACCTTGGCTGATCACATTGATGGCTGTATCGAAAAGCTCAGTAAAGCTATAACTACCGTTGCTCTTGCCGTTGTTTGTGATTGGTGCTCCTCTAGGCCTTATTTCACCCATGTAACCGCTTGTACCTCCGCCCTGCTTGGTCATCTCGCCGACCTCTGCATGTGTGTAGAGGATACTTTCCATGTTGTCTTCCATGTAGCTTCCGAAACAGCTGATCGGAAGGCCTCTGTCAAGTCCGAAATTTGACCATATCGGGCTAGCAAGGCTGTAGTAACCCTGGCTCATGTATTCGTAGAACTTATCAGCAAAACCTTCTTCTTCCAAGATTTCCTCTGCTCTCTCAGCTATTTCCCGGATTCTTTCCTTTGGGCTTGTATCTTCTAGAAGATACCCTTCTCTAAGGAATTCTTTGCTGTCCTCATTCAGCCAGTAAAACGGTTTTTGATGTTCTTCGTTTACTTTCTCGAGTGCTTTTTCTGCTTCCTCTTTTTGGTCTAATACTTGGCCTGTATCCGACATTAGAATATGTCACCTGCTGTAATTGATTTCGTGTTTTTGTTGTAAGTAGTAGATCTCTTGCTGAAGAAGTCGTTGTCTTTCGTCATCATAATGTCTTCATCGAACCAGCGTGTCTCATCCAGTTTATCCTCGTCTACATCGAAGACCGGGTCGACATTGACATTTTCCAGACTCTGATTGAATCTCTCCTTGAGAAACTCGTCTATATACTCTCTCGGAAGGAAATCGAGTTCTCCTTCGCTGAAAATCCAATCCAGTATATCCTGTTCAGCTTCAAAAGCCCTTATACAGGCCTCCTGAACTTCTTCCTCGAATTCCTCATCGAATATATCTGGGTTTTCGTCTCTTATGGTGTTGACGAGTTCGACTCCGAAGAGGCCGTGAATCTGTTCCTCTTTGCTGGTGGCCTCTACAGCGTTAGAGATGCCTTTAAATTTTTTCTCGTACTTATCAAAGCTGGTCATAATCAAGAACTGGCTGAAAAGAGACACATGCTCTACAAAGGTACTGAACAACATTATGCTTTTCACATACTCCTGTCTATTATCGCCTCTGGCACCTTCAAGATAATCATCTAGGTATTCTATTCTCTTTTTCATAGCAGGTACTTCAGTTACCTCCTCAAAGTCCTCTGAAATACCTAGTATGTCTAGTAAATGACTGTAAGCATCCATATGTCTTACCTCGCTCTCTGCAAAAGTCATCCCAACACTTCCAATCTCGGCCTTGGGCATATCCTCATAGATTTCTGCCCAGAAAGTCTTGACACTGACCTCAATCTGAGAGATCGCCAACATAGTCTTCTTGATAACATTTCTTTCAACAGATGTTGTATTTACCTTGAAATCCTGGACATCTCCAGAGAAATTGAATTCAGTATGCACCCAGTAACTATTCCTGATCGCATCCTTGTAATCAAGAAAGTCACTGTACTCATAGGGTTTCAATTTCGTACGTGGTTCAAAAATATCTCTGGTCGGCATATCACCAACTGATTAGAAGTATGTTATATATGTTGTGTAATATATATTTTACACCCACTACATGTTGTGTTTTATACGTGAAAAGGTGTTACCTGCCAGTTGAAAAAGTACCGTAATTGAGATTTTATTGCCCTGGAATATTGATACAGAACAAATAGATGAAGAATTTAGTTATTGGCTCTATTTCAAACTCTCGGCTCGAATTCAAGTGCTATGCCGTTAATGCAGTAACGGAGGCCTGTCTCTTCTTCCGGTCCATCCTTGAATACGTGTCCTAGATGTGCTTCACAGTTGCTGCATACTACTTCCGTTCTCTGCATCCCATGGCTCTTGTCAGGCTTCTCATTTACGTTTTCCGAGTTCAAGACATCGTAGAAGCTAGGCCATCCGCTTCCAGAATCATACTTGTGTTCCGATGAGAAAAGATTCTGACCACATTTTTTACAGGCGAAAACACCTTCCCTATCTTCTTCCAGGAGTTCCGAGGAGAATCTGGGCTCAGTGCCACACTCCTCAATCACTTTCCTCTCCTTCTCAGAAAGATCCGACATAGAGAAGAATTAGATATAGAATACTTTTACAGTTTATCATGTGCCATCAAAGAGGCTTGTAGGCCTCGAACTCGACTTCAACGTACTCTGGCGCATCCTCCATACAGGCCTCAGTCTCAAGAAGTATATCTCTTTCCTCTTCCGTAACGGCGTAATCCGTGTTATCTATGACATTTGTTGCCATCCTGTAGAGAGCCTCTGCATTTCTGAAAGTTCTTTTAGTATTCCTTCTGTCAAGTGACCGGCCTACACTTCTCCAGTTGTTTATGACTTCTATTTTATCGTTGACTTCTTCGAGGCCTTCCATAAATTCCTGCATATGTTGTTTAGCGTGCCTTTCCTGTCTTTCTTTCTGATCGTCCATAGGAGGAGTGTTTAAATTTTGAAAATTTTTAAATCGTTGTGAGGCCTCCTGGCGTTAAGTTCTTACGGCTTTCTGGAGTCTCAGGAAAGGTACTTTTGTAGGCCACACACCCTTTTAAAGTTTGACGGTCTATTCGGGAATTATACGCGTTAACAGGTGATACAAAAAATGGCTGATAAACCACACATTAATCTAGTATTCATTGGACACGTTGACCACGGTAAGTCTACCACTATTGGACGACTGCTTTGGGATACAGAAAACCTACCGGAAGAAGAGATGCGAAAGCTTGAGGATGCTGCTGAGGAAGCAGGTAAGGAAACATTCGGTTTCGCATTCGCTATGGACTCGCTTGAAGAAGAGCGTGAAAGAGGAGTTACAATCGACCTTGCTCACAAGGAATTCGATTCAGATAACTACTTCTTCACGATTATCGATGCTCCAGGGCACAGAGACTTCATTAAAAACATGATCACAGGGGCTTCACAGGCTGACGCTGCTGTTCTTGTCGTCGCTGCAGACGACGGAATCCAGCCTCAGACAAAGGAGCACGCATACCTGGCAAAGACACTGGGAATCGACCAGCTTACAGTCGCAGTCAACAAGATGGATCTTGCAGACTACGGAGAAGATGGATACCAGGATATCAAGGACGAAGTCTCCCAGATGCTTGGAGGCGTAGGATACAACACAGATGAAATCAACTTCGTACCTATCTCCTCATTCGAAGGAGAAGGAGTCGCAGAACTATCCGACGAAATGGGCTGGTACGACGGACCAAGCCTACTTGAAGCACTTGACGAACTAGAAGAACCTGAAAAACCTATCGACCTAGACCTGAGAGTACCAATCCAGGACGTATACAAGATCTCAGGAATCGGAGCAGTAACAGTCGGAAGAGTAGAAACAGGAGAACTTGAACAGGGAGACAACATCAAGTTCGAACCTGCATCAACACGACTGAACCAGAACATAGGTGGAGAAGTCAAGACCATCGAAATGCACCACGAAGAAGTAGAACACGCAACACCTGGAGACAACATCGGATGGAACACAAGAGGAGTCGGACAGGACGACGTCAAGAAAGGAGACGTAGCAGGACCTTCCGACAACCCACCGACAGTAGTCGAAAGCTTCGAAGCACAAATCATCGTACTTAACCACCCAAACGTCATCTCCGAAGGATACACACCAGTATTCCACGTCAACACAGCACAGGTTTCATGCACCTTCAGTGACCTGAAGAAGACCATGAACCCAAAGACAGGAGAGACAATCGAAGAAGACCCTGACTACATCAAGCAGGGACAGGCAGCAATCGTGGAAATCATCCCACAGCAGCCACTAGTCATCGAATCAAACGATGACAACCCACAGATGTCTCGATTCGCAGTCAGAGACATGGGACAAACAGTAGGAGCCGGACAGGCCCTATCCGTCACAGAGAAGGAATAAACTCCTTCTAAACCGGAGGCCTCCAAGGCCTCCACCCTCCTTTTTTCCATTTATCCAATTTCTAACTAGATTATTTTTCTGCTTGAGAAAGTATGATTTCTCCTTGAGGCCTCCTTGCTTAATACCATTTAAAAGAATTGGCTGGAGATATGTTTTGTATGCAAGAAGCACGTGTAAAGCTTAGAAGTACTGAGCAAGATAAAGTAGATGAACTTGCTGATGAAATACTTGAAATAGGAGACGAGTACGGCGCCAATGTTTCAGGGCCTGTACCTCTTCCAACTGACAGGATGCACATTTCAACCAGGAAAGCTCCTGACGGCGAAGGAAGTTCAACGATTGAACGCTACGACATGCACGTCCACAAAAGACTTGTCAGCCTCATGGACAGCGAAAGAGCTTTGAGACAGGTCATGCGTGTACACGTTCCGGAAGGCGTAGAGATCGAAATCGAGCTAAAGGAATAAATCCATTTACATCTACATCATCTTTTCTTATGGAAGATCAAGTGTTCAACGAATACGGTAAAGTTGAACACTATCAATCAACTGTAGACCTAGAAAATAATCTTCAGGTCAAAGTACAGGTTTTTACAGTATACCATGATTCAACCGGAGACCTAGAAGAAGGGTTCCAGATGATCAATTATACTTTCAGCAGGGATGCAACCAGAGGCCTTGAATCTTTCCGATCAAGATCAAACGAATTCACTGATTACGATTTTTATCCTGTAATCGGAGATCACAGAGGGCCTGTAGAGGCAACTTTGATGATAGACACTGACGACCGTGTAGAGGCCTCAAGAATTGCCGAAAAACTTCTGCAAGAAGTACATGAAGAGATAGGCCTGTAGGTGTAGAGGCCTCTGTTAATTTAAAGCTTCCAATCTGATCCGTATGTATATGCCGGGATGACAGAGTCTGGCTAATTGTGCCGGTCTTGAGAACCGGTGGCCCATATGCGGCCTCCTGGGTTCAAATCCCAGTCCCGGCGAAACAATTTTTCCTGGTATTTGATAGGAGAAGCTCCCTTCCGGCGAGCTTCGGGTTCAAATCCCAGTCCCGGCGAAACAATTTTTCTTTGACGGAAGCCGTAAAAAACTCCGCCGACAAAACACTGTTTATATGGCTAAGGAGGATTATCTTCGAAAAATATACTATCTAACAGATGAGGGAGAGTCCAGTACCTCTACTTCTGAACTGGCGGAGGCCATGGATGTAACGAATGCCAGTGCCTCAGAGGCCGTGAAGAAACTGGAGGGGGATACACTTGTCTGCCGTGCAGCCTATAAAGGCTTTACTTTAAGTCCTATCGGAAAAGATGAGGCCTCGAAACTGGCTGAGAAGAATGAACGACTGGAGGAGATTTTCAGGGAGGCCTCTGTAAGCAGTCCGGAAGAGGAGGCGGACAGAGTTGAACACTGTATCTCCATAGAGGCCTTGGAGTCTCTTGAGGAAAAAATTCTTTGAAAGGTAAATGGGTTTACTTAAAATTAGTGCTACAGTACTCAAATGTAGGCAGGAATGGTCTTTTTTCTTGTCTTTTGATAGCCCCCTGGTGTAGTGGCCAATCATGAGAGGCCCTGGCCCTCTAGACGCAGGTTCGAATCCTGCGGGGGCTAAACTAAACATCTTTCCAGCTTCACAAACTTAATAAATACTTACCGAACAGTCATTTTGTATGGAAAGGAATCATCTAGTTCTGATTGGCCTAGCATTTGCCCTGATCGCATCAGGATGTGCAGGGGACTACGGTGACGCAGATGAAGAGCTACCGGGAGACGAGGAAGTACCGGCACCAGGAGACGAACTACCTGGAGACGAAGAAGATGAAGACGTAACTGAAGCACCTGAAGATGACGAACAAGAGGCAGCAAACGGAGATGAAGCAGAGGCCTCTGAAGACGAAGATGAAGTAAGAGAAATCACTGTAGAAGGAGGTAGCTTCTGGTTTGACTCTGATGAAATAGAGGTAGAAGCAGGAGAAACAGTGAGATTCACCTTCGAAAACGTTGAAGGAACACATGACATGGTGTTCCCGGAACTCGGTGCAGGAACTGATGTCATCTCTGAAGGAGAATCAGAAACATTCGAAGTAACCTTCGATGAAGAAGGCGAATACGAATTCATCTGCTCAGTAGGAAACCACGCAGAACAAGGCATGACAGGCACAGTTGAAGTAGTATAAAAACACAGTTTTTTGCGTAGCGTGGAGCGCCAACGAAAGGCCTCCACCAACGCTTCTTTATCTTTTCACCTCACAAACTAGTACAGAGACCAAGATGAACGAGTTACAGGCCTTTTTCGAGAAGATCGAGGAACTGAAGCATAAAGAACGAGAAGGATGGCGTAAAAATGGCGTTGACAGGCCTCGTGATACGATTGCCTCCCACAGCTTTGGAGCTGCACTGATAGGATGGATTATGGCGGAAGAGGAGGGCCTTGACTCAGACAGAATTGTCAAGATGCTTTTGCTGCATGATCTGATAATGGCTTATATCGACGATTATACTCCTGAAGACAAGGAATTCGAGGACAAGAAAGAAATCGAGATGGAGGCCTCTGAGAGAATGTTCAAGGATGTTCCGGACAGTGTCGAGGACGAGATGCGTGAAATGTTCGATGAGCTTCAGGAAATGGAGAGTGAGGAAGCCGTCTTCGTGAACGACTGTGACAAGCTGGATACACTGCTCCAGGCCTCAAGTTACTTATCAGATGAAGAATTAGACGAGTTCATCGAGTTTTACAGGGATGAAATCAGTACTGAAACAGGAAAGGAAGTATTTGAAGATATAGTTGAAGAAAAGGATTCGAGCGAATAGGCCTATCAGGTTTCTTAAAAATAGGTTGAGTTAGTTGTTGTATAGATAGTTAGTTGCAGCCCCGTAGCATAGCGGTCAAGTGCACCAGCCTTTGGAGCTGGCGACCCCGGTTCGAATCCGGGCGGGGCTAATTACTATAACATTTGAGGCCTCTAATCTTGTTCTATGAGTAAAGAGATCAGAGCATCACACATTCTCGTGGACAACGAAGAGCACGCAGATCAGATCAAACTGGAGCTGGAAAGAAGCGATAAAAGCTTCGCACAACTCGCAAAAGAAAAAAGTGAAGGCCCTTCAGGAGATAACGGCGGAGACCTCGGATTCTTCGGAAGAGGGAAAATGGTGCCAGAGTTCGAGAAAGTAGCATTCAAGCTGGACAACGGAGAAGTCAGCGATCCTGTCAAGACAGAGTTCGGATGGCACATCATCAAGAAAACAGACGAAAGATAAAACAAACTCCTCCAAGAGGCCTTCCTAAGGCCTCACTTATTCTTTTGATAAATTTCTTCTACATTTCTTCAGCGATTTCTGCGAGTTCACGGACTTTTTCTACTGCTTCTTCGTGTTTCATGAAGCCGGGGCTTGTCGCCCATGTTACAAAATCTGCTTCTGATGCAGCACGGGCAACAGATTTCTCCACATACTCAACTGTTTCGTCGTCATATGAGTGGTGCTTGCCGTCAACACCCATCATGAAATCCACATCTATATCCACCACCACAGAGTCGTAGTCTGAGAAATCATTCCAGTGAAAAGACGATATATCCGTTCTATATCCATGACCAGATGATTCTTCCTTGAGTCCTCTATTCTCGACTCCGTCAAATAGTCCCCATTCAAGGGCCGGATCTACGAATTCGTTGATCTGAAGTTCCGGGACGAAGCTGTTAACTTCTTCCATTGTGAGAGGCATCTCCTCAGGAGTTTCAAGGAAGTATCCTGCATCTTCAACACTGTGAATCTGCCTTGGAGGCCTCTTATCATCTTCGTGGAAGTCGATATGCAGGAGTAGTGTTTCTCCTTGTAAGAGGCCTTCGTATGTTGCTGCGATCCATCCAGCTAGTGCATGGTTGTGATCATCAACGAAGAACGTATTGTTCTCTCTGTCCAGCACATATGTTTCAAGGCCTTCTTCATAGGCTGTGTCTTGGTGACTTAGATCTGTATAGCTGCCTTCTCTTACTTCTGGCACATAGGATCTTCCCACTCCTCTGTCTGTATGCAGATCTCCGTAGTTGAGTAGGCTTTCGAGGCCTTGAATCAATTGCCCATTAGTTGTCACTTGTTTATCACAACCTGTTGTGTGTATGTGTTGGTCTGGTTTCACACCTTTATAAAATTTAACAGGGATTTAGGTGTTACGAGTTATCATGTCAGAGACACGTGAAGTTGTAAGGATTGCAAGAACCGGTATTGATGGAAACAAACCTGTTGAGAAGGCCTTGACAGGTCTGAAAGGAATCGGCGAGATGTACGCCAATGCAGTGGCTGAGTCGATGGACTACAAAAGTACAGTAATCGGAAATCTCAACGATGAGGAAATCGATGAGATTGAGGAAGCCATCAAGAATCCTGATGAACTGGATCTACCTTCATGGGTAAGAAACAGAAGGAAGGATAGAGATACTGGAGAAGATCTTCACCTTATCGAGTCAGATCTTGAACTAAAGAATGAGTTCGATATCAGAAGGTTGAAGCAGATTGATTCTTACAAAGGTTGGAGACATGAAATCGGACTACCTGTCCGTGGACAGAAGACACAGTCCTCATTCCGTAGTGGAAGCAAGATTGGAGTTTCACGTGCAAGACTGCAGGAAGAGGCCTCTACAGGCGGCGGAGACGAGGAATAGGTGAATAAAAGATGAAAATCAGAGATTTTCAGATTAAGAGAAGCACAGAGGTACTTCGATAATGGTAAAGAAACTAACTAAACAATACGAGACACCTTTTGAGGCTTGGGACAGTGAGAGAATCGAGAAGGAAGCAGAGCTAGTCGAGGAGTTCGGTCTCAGGAACAAGAGAGAAGTATACAAAGCAGAGAGCGAGCTAAGAGGTCTCAGAAGACAGGCAAGAAAGGCCGCCGCATCAGAAGATGAAGAACAGAGAAAGCCACTACTAGACAAGGCACACAAACTTGGACTAATCAAGGCTGACGGGGAGATAGTTGACATCCTTTCACTTGAAACTCGAGATATACTTAATAGAAGACTTCAGACAGCTGTAGAGAGAAAAGGATATGCAGACACTCCACTAGAGGCCCGTCAAAGAGTTGTTCATGGGCACATATACGTAAATGGAGAGAGAGTAAATGTTCCAGGCTACCTCTTGACTCAGGAAGAGGAAAAGAATATTGAAGTAAAGATGCCTGAGCCAGAAGACGATAATGAAGCAGAGCAAGAAGCCGAAGAGGCCTCTGAAGAAGTTGAGGAAGATAAAGAAGGTGATGATGAATGATTGAAAATTCGAAGAATTTCATGACGCAGAAAACACAGGGTGTTTTCGAGTGACTAAGAAAGGTATTGTACACATCTATTCGAGCTTCAACAACACTATAGTACATATCACTGACGCTACAGGTGCAGAGACTTTCTCACGCATCACGTCAGGTATGACTACAGATAAGGGACGTCTTCAAGGAAGTGCTTTCCCAGCTATGAAGGCAGCTAAACAGGCTGTTGAAGAAGCCAAGGAGAAAGGTATCGAAAAGCTTGATATCCAGGTAAGAGGGCCTGGAGGCCAGAAGCAGAAGATGCCTGGAAGAGGAGCACAGCCTGCGATCAGAGCTATTTCAAGAAGCGATCTTGAAGTAGGCAACATCGAAGACGTTACACCTGTTCCTCACGACGGATGCCGTGCAAAAGGTGGAAAGAGAGGAAGAAGAGTATAAATTATTTTTTGATGGAGGCCTGAAATCAACAATGAATGTAGAAAAAGTAGATGAAACAGAAGATGTTCTCAAGTTAAAACTAGAAGATACAGACGAAGCAGTAGCCAACGCACTGCGGAGAGCAATGGTCTCCAAAGTTCCAACACTTGCAGTCAAGCATCTTGAAGTAACGAAAAATGATTCAGGCCTTTTTGATGAAATCCTGGCTAACAGGGTAGGCCAAGTACCGTTTACAATACCAGAAAACATGGAAGCCGAAGACGAAATCCATGTAGCACTTACACAGGAAGGCCCAGGCAAAGCACTGGCAGAAGACATGCAGACAGATAATGAAGAAGCAAGGCCTATAAATCCAGATACAGAACTGGTTACACTGAAAGAAGATCAAGATCTGGAGTTCGAGGCAGTAGCAGTACTTGGACACGGAAAAGAACACGCCAAGCACCAAGGCGGAACAGTCGGATACGAAAAAGTAGATGAAAACGAATACCTGTTCAGAATAGAATCTACATCTGGCTACAGCAACGAAGAACTATTCAACGAGGCCTTAAAAGTTCTACAGGATGAACTCGAAGAATTTAAGGCCTTTACCGAAGAACTATAGTTCCAAAGCATTAATCTGAGCTAGTTTTTTGTCAAAGACTACTTTTAAGTTTAGATATATCCGTAACACATAGTTTAAATCAGCCTTAGCGTTATCACTCTCAGATTGGTACGTATTTAAGTACAGGACTACTAAGAAAGGATTTATATACAGGCCTATCGCAACAAAACATAAAGAAGACTCGACAACAGTCAGAAGCCAGTGCACAAGAGTCAATATTACACAATGGCCGTATAAAGAAAGGTTTTATATACAGGCCTATCGCAACAAAACATAAAGAAGACTCGACAACAGTCAGAAGCCAGTGCACTAGCACTTTTGTAACTTGATTTTATCTGACTCAAGTCGAGATCTTTCAAGGTAATAGATAAACATGTCAGGTAGATTAGTAAGCAGGCCGAAGGCACTCATGCTTGTAGTATCAATGTTTCTAGTTTTACCTATGGCTTTAGGAACAGTGACGATAGGAGAGAATACGTTAATTGAACAGGCAGATAATGATGTTGAAATTGTTGCTGAGGAAGATTTCAATGTTTCAGAGCTTAATGTTTTTGATGAGGCAACTCAATTTGGGACTACTAACTTCTCACTAATACACACAAATGAAGATATAATCCATGCGAACATGACTGAGTTTACAAGTGATGCAGGAGAAGGAGAAGCTTTGACTTCATTCCGAGCAAACGGCAGTTCAGGAGAGGAGTTAGATATACAATTTTCTAATTTGACAAGAAGAATGTTTTATCAGATTTATATTGATGGATTAGGTACTTTTGAGGAGTCGAGCGGAGATGAAGGCGATTTTTCATACAGTCTGAGTTATGATTCTGATGAATTCCGAGATTTTGAACTACGGGCTGAAACTCAAGATTTCTTTGAACACCAAACTAATTTCCCTGGAGATTTAACTTATGGTCCAGATAATTCTATTCAGGTGGATGGATCAGGACAGTATCAAATCTCAGAAGATGATGTTGATGGTGGAGAAGTTGAACTAATATTGAATGATGAAATTAAAGAGACTACTTCAACTGATAGTGATGGAGAATATAGCTTTGATATTTTTACGCCTAAAGAGGCAGGAAATCATCTCTTTGAAGTGAATATGAGCCAACATCATCTGTATGATAGCGAATCTAGGGAGGTTACTGTAGACAGTCTTTTCTTAGAGAACAGTAGTGTTGAATCTCTTGAGACCGATGGCCAGTTTATAGATATTGATGAAGATGGAGCTCTAAATATTTCTACTGTCGCCTTTCGGAACCTGGATGGAGAAATTGAGCAAGTAGATTATCTTATTTTTGATTCTGAAGGAGCCCCCGTCCAATCCACATTTGAACCTTGGGCTCAGTTAGAAAATACAACAGACAGAACTGAAACGGGCATTTGGTTCAACGAAACACCGTCATTATCAAACAAAGAAGGTATAGGTCTAGGTAATTATACCATAGAACTTGATGCACAGTCTACATTAGATGGACAAACAATCAATGTTAGAGAAGAAGATAGACCTGAATTTGAGGTAAAGATCCAAGACTTAGATACAGGTCTAGAAATTGATCAGCAAAGCTACAGTGTAAACAATGATGACTTCGTAAATATAACCGGTCAGCTGATTAGACAACCAGACGAAGACTTGATCAATGATACTGAGGTCGATATAAACATTTATGATAATGAAACCGGCGATGGGTTCAATGTTGAGCAAATAACTACAAATGAAACAGGACACTTTGAGCTAGATTATGAATTTGCTGAAGAGGAAGGAGTTAGAAGGCTTGAAGTAGTTGCAGAGGATGAAAACGGCATAACAGGCAATGACTCAGAGGTATTTACTGTAACAGAGCTAACTGTGGAGAATATAATGTATGAAGACTCTGAAGAGAATCATAGTTACAACATTAGTTCTTTAGTAAGTGATTCTAGAGGAATTACAAACCATGAATGTAGCTTAAGTGTATCCGACCTTGATGGCAATCAAGTAGATTATGATATGGATGTAGATGCTGAACATGGTGCAGAAGATGAGGCTCTATGTGAAACACCTTATGTAAGTTGGGAGAATAATTCAGAATGGGACCCTACAGAAGAGTTAGAGGCAACAGTAGAAGTTGAAAATGGTTCGGCTTTCGCAGCAGATACTGCAACAAGAAGTCTTCCTAACACCCCTCCTACTGTAACAGAATTTGATATAAATGAAATTGAAAAACAGTATGCAGCTGATATAGAAGCTATTGCAGAGGATCCTAACAAAGATGAGGACGAAATAGTAGAATGTAATGTATATTACTACAATAATGATGAGGAATATGTAGTTGATGGAAACCTTGATACGTCTCATGGCGAAGTGGATGAAGCTAAATGTACCTTTAGTATAGACTCAACACTGGAGGGTATTGGGACAAATGAGAATGTTACGACACAGGTAGAATTTGTTGATCAGCAAGGGGCAACAGACATTTCAGATAATAAAACTGCAGAACTTGCAGCTGACTTAAACTTTGAAGCAGAGTTAAGGACATTTGTAGGAGGATCACCAGGAGGGACTATTGAATTCTATGAGCCAGGCACTGATAATGTTGTAAATACGATTGAAGGAAATGATTCAACATTAACTGGCACAGTAGCTAGAGGAACATATGATATGAATGTGAAGACTCTTGATAGCGAAGTACAGTTCAATGATGCTGAAATAGATGATGATACTTCATTCCTACTTGAAATGGCTCCTAATGTATCAGATAGATATGATGATGAAGTATCAGCGGATTGGGCAAGAACTTCAACACATATTGCAGTGGATGATATAGATGTCCAGTATAACGATGCTACAATCAGATTTGACTACAGTAGTCTGGAAGAAAGATACGTTACACCTTGGGAATGTGATGAATGGAATGAAGACCCTACATACAGGGATTGTAGAGAGAATGATTTCCCAAGAGATTCATTAGATTATGAACCTGCTGAAGACTATAATATTGACAGTGAGGAACAGACAGTTTCACTAAACACAGATGTTTCTGAAGGAGCATATGTTCTTGCATCCAATAGAGGATGGTTACAAGATTGGTTCGATAGACAGGAAATAACAGTTGAAGGGCGATCAGAAGAAGTTGAGAACTATCAGGTTAAATTTACTGTAGATACAAGAGAAGAAATACTTGATAACAATCTAGATGAAGAATGTAGCTCAATCAGATTTTACAATACTGATCAAACCGAAGAACTAAATCATTGGATGGAGCCTGGAACATGCAACTCAGAAGAGACTGTTTTCTGGGTTGAAATACCATTCATCCCTGCTGATGCACAAAGAACAATATTCATGTATTACAGCGATGAACAAGATGAAATTACAAGCTCAGGGGAAGAAACATTCATACAGTTTGATGAATTCGACGAAGATCTAACAGGGTATGATGAAAGCGGTAGAGTCAATATTGAGGATGATAGAGCAGTTTTAGAATCTTCGGATTCAGAAGAAGCAAGTTTAACTTATACTGAATCAGATATAGAAAAGCCCTACAGATTGCATTCAGTAGCTAGAACCGATGAGACGTCTGATGAGAGCTCTATATCAACATATATTGATGGTGACGACTCAATATCGTATGAATTAATCAATAATATATTTAGCGAGAGCTTCAGTGGAGAGCAAACTTCAGAAGCCATAAGTACTGAAGACTGGATTCGCTTGAATCAGTCAGTTACAGGAGAAGTACAAAGAGCCACTACCAATCCAGAAGACTCAGAATTAGAGATAAATGGTAGTTTACCAAAGGATGAAGTCCGACCTTTTGAGGCAAGTGTAGTAGGTTCTGAAGATACATTCAGCAGTCTAGAAGTCGAAAGATGGTTCACTACCAAGTATGTAGAACCTGAACCTGTAGTTGTAGACAAAGAATCAGATAGACTATGGGACTTGACATTTAATGGGACTAGCAGAGGCGTTAACGTACCATTCAATTCAACGATGGATATAGAGCTAAACTCTAGCGACTATAGCTCTAAAGTAGAGTTATTCATTAGTGATAATGAAGGCAATGACCAACTAGTATTAGACTCAGAGGGAGAAGGTGTAGAAGGAATATTGTTTAGAGATAATCTAGATGAAAACAGAACTTATCAAGTTACAGGAGAGGTTTTAGACTTCGATGAGTCGATAACTAGAGATATAACAGTAGGACAGAATAATGAATCACCAACAGTAGAACTGTTAGAAGAAGAGAGAGTAGACACAAACGAAATGAATTTCACATATCAGGTTAAAGACAACTATCAGGGACCAGTAGAGTGTAGTCTAGCGATTGATGGAGAGGTCAAAGATAGAAACAGGGTAAATCTGGATCTTGACTTCACATTCTATGAGGATTATTTCTATACAACAGATGCTCCTCATGGAGAGAATGATTACAATATAAGCTGCACAGATAATTCAGATAATACAGGAAACTTTACCGGTACATACGTTGAAGATTTCAAAGCACCAGAGATAGAATTCACGGAATTTGAGGATGGACAAACTGTCTGGCAGACCCAGCCTAGAGTTGACTTTAGGTTCGAAGATGATTTCAATGAAGACGTAGATTACACATTGTTCTACGGATACGATGAGTCAATGAATGTGACAGGAACTTTATCCAACGCCACTGAAGAAACAAGGATCCTCCCAGAATCCGAACAATTCGGAGTAATAGATTTGGTAATAGTAGCGACAGATGATCAAAACCAAACTAGAACCGAATCAGTTAGCATAGACCTGAATGAGCCTTTCGTAAACCTAACACGACCGGAGGAAGGTAATGAAGAGGAGAGGACAATTCACAATCCAGACTTGAGTGATAATACTGAAGTCTTACCAGAAACAAGATATCAAACAGACACAAACGATACAACTTATGAATTCGAATACACAAATGACCAATTAACTACAGCACAGTGCCGTGTAGTAGTAGAAGGAGAAGTCAAAGAGAGTGGAGAATTCCCAACAAATGAAAAGAACGAAATGACGATAGTATTTGAAGAAGAAGATTACAACATGGATACTAGAGTAGAATGCGAAACAGAGGTTGGTACATTTGTTTCAGGAGAAACAGGCGAAAGGACGGTCGATTATGATGAAACAAAGCCTGAACTGGATCTACTTACCTTTGAACAAAGTAATGAAACAGAGTATGAATTAGATCAAGAACACAGCATCACAGCCGTTATCAGCGATAATTTAATGACGCCAGCTACAAGCGATACAGTGACAGATACCGGTCCAAGAAATTCACGATGTAGTGTAAGTACAGAAACAGATCCTGCACCTTTCCTTGAAATTGAAGGAGAAGATAACCAAATTGCAATGCAACACAACTTTGACGGAGATTCTAAGAATGAAACATTCGATATGGAAATGCAATCATTTGTATGGGATTGCCGTCCAATAACATCTATAGGAAGACCTGAAGCAAGGACCAGAAATGAACCAAGTGATGAAGTTACAGCCAACTTTGGTGAATTAGCAGCAGGACAGTATGAATTCCAAATGTGGATTAGTGATGAAATAAACAATACCAAAGAAACTGAAACATTCATTTACGAAGTACAACAGGGAGATCCATCAATGAGTATCTCCTCAGACAATGAAAGAATCGGAAATAATGAAATAGTTAGAGACACAAGCCCTGAAATTAGATGTTCCGGCATAACAGACCAAGTGAGCACGACACTTGAAAGAAACGGACTTGAAATAGATTCCAGCGAAGATGGAACAGATAGGTTAACTGATAATCAAGAATTGCCTACAGGGACCTATGATTACGAATGCTATACAGAAGGAGATGAGAATTTCACAGCAGATAGTTCAACGAGAACTATAGAAGTAGTTGACGAGGTAGAGGACGAAATATATATTACAGCTAATGGAAGTGAAGGTAACAATACCTTTACTTTCGGAGAAACTGTAGAACTTGACATCAGTTCAAGGTCTGAGGAATTAGGAGACGAAGGAGCAAGCAGCGAACTATACTTTGAAGGTGAAGAAATAGTAACACCTACTGTTGATAGCTATGAAGTTGGAACTTACGAATTATTCGGTAATTCAACAGGATCCTATAGATTCATAGAATCGAACGAGACAAGATTCTTAGAGATAGAAAGAGCCGACAATGATGTTGAATTGGACTCTAACTTTACGATTTCATCCACTAATATTGGAAATACTCCATTGTGTAGTGGTCCATACTGTGACAGTAGCGTAAATGTATTGAATACAGTTAGAGGTCAGTTCCCAGAGATACAATGTACATCAGAGACGGAATCTTCAAGAACAGAAGTAACTAGAGATGGAGATGTCGTTCATACAGGAACTGGCAATACTACTCATGTAATTAATACTCCAGAAGTAGATGATGGATTTTACAGATACAACTGTGAAACAAATACAACTGAGAACTACAACTCAGCTTCCACAGGCATATATGTAGACATAGAAGATTCACCACCTCCAACACAGCTAATAGAACCACCAGAAGATGATCCAAAGGGAGAACCTGTAGAAGCTGGTTTTGACTTTACTGAAGAAGAAATTGAAGTTAATCTAGAAAGAGGTAAAACAGTGGATGTAACATGTGATACAGAGGAAAATGTTCCAGCTACTCTGTTTTACGAAGGTGAAGAGGTCGGTAATAACGATGTCCAAACTTTCGATGAAACAGGATTCTACAATCACACCTGTATCACGGAGGAAACAGAAGACTTTAGAGCGACACAAAAGACAATAATCTGGGACGTAATGAACAAGACAAGTACAGAATTAGAGATAAATGGTAGTAACGATGATTTAACGGTAGATCAAGAAGAAGTAATAGAAATAGTTGGAGATGTTAACGTAAGCGATACAGTTATTGAATTAAGAGATAACAGAACCGAAGAAGAAAGATTCTGGACTGATGATGATGGTCTTGCTGAAATTAACCACAGCTTCATGATTCCAGGAAAACACGAGATAACTGCCTTCAAACCAGAAGAAGATGATTACTTCCAGTCAGAAGATTCAAGTATAGTAACAGTGAACGATGTCACTCCGCCAGAAATAGAAATCGTTTCACCAGAGGACGGAGAAATATGGGAACACAATGATGGATCAGAATTTGGAATATTTAGTTCAAACGATTATGAAATAAGATACAGGACAAGAGATTACTCAGAACACACTTGTGATGTGGAAGTAAATGGATCATCAGTAGGATCCAGCTCTTTCGGAATCAATGATGACTTTGAATTTAGAGATGTAACTCAAGTTGATAACAAAGAAAGTGGTGTTTACGATCTACAAATATTATGTGAAGATGAACACGGTAATAGAGCAAGTACCGATACAATCGAATTCAGATTAAATAGTGAAGACCCTGAAATAGAATTTAATGAAGATCAATTAGTCGAAACCGGAGATCCTTCACCAGAATTGAATGTAAGTACTGATGATGTATCAAGTAGAGAGGCAACAATTGAAATATTTACTAACGCTAGTGTAGAAACACCTGATGAGGGAAGTCCGTTCCTAACAGGTGGTAACAAGGTAGCTGACACTACAAGAGACTTAGGAACACATTTAATAGAAACCGATCAAATATCTCCAGGACTATACAGCATGAGTGCAAGAGTTACTGATGAAGTAGGAAGAACAGACTATGTCCACGACGCATTTGATTTACGAGTATTCGACAACGTGACTTTCATGCACCCAGAAGATTCAGGTGAAGACGAGATAACATATGTCAATACAAATGAACCAGAACTTTCATTTAAATACTACTCAGAAGAAGCACCTCTCACATGCGACGTAAGGCTAAATGGGAATCTCAAACAAACATTTACAGATATTGAAGAAGATACTTGGGTAAACAATAGTATAACCGAATTCAGCAATCCAGAGTCAGAACTGGAGGAAGGAGAACATAGTTGGTCAGTTGAATGTGGTACGGAAAAAGACTCATTTATATATGAGTCAGACTTTGTAGTAGATACAACAGCACCTGAAATTGTCGCTACAAACGTAAATAGACCAAGTGGACACTCATTCACAGGTCAACCTCTAAGATTTGATGCAACAGTAGTTGATAACAATGAAGTAGATGAAGTAAATATAACGGCAGCATCAAATCCATCCAAAGAACAGACTATGTTTTGTTCAGATAACCAGTGTACAGCAGAACTAGATTTAGAGCCTGGAGAATGGGAGTACAATTATACTGCATGTGATAAAGCAGGGAACTGTGAAACAACACAAGTAACAAACTATGAAATACTTGACGAAAGTAACAGCATGAACCTGTTCGTAAACGATCAAGATGAAAATATAACCATAACAGAGGATCCTATAGTTAATTTAACAGGAGAATTTGTATCACCAAAAGAAGGAACAGTATTCTTCTATGTAAACGATAGCCTAGAAGCTAGATGTGAAAGAGGTGACGGTTGTACAGTAGAACAGAACTTCCTAAGACCAAACGGGACTTACAGAATAGACGCAGAATTCTTCAGTACAAGCGACTTTACAACCAATCAAGAAACACTATGGGTAAATGCTCAAGTACCAGAGGACGCATTCGATGGATTTATATTTAGAAACCTTCCAGAAGGAAAGAATGCATCACTGAGATCAAATCCTGGATTAAGCGTGATGGCTAATCCTGTACAAGACAATAGAGATGTAATGCTAGGAAATGGAGTAGGAGAAGACTTAGCAGCACAGCTCAATATACAGTTCGATAGAGATATAGATGGATCAGACATAAACTTTGACACAAACCGATCAGCAAGAAAGTCCTACCTACACCTAGAAAGCGACTACCCTAGGGTACTCAGAAAAGATCTGCTAGTTCCACGAATAGAAAACACAGGAGAAGTAACAGTCTGTCCAGGAGCCACATCTTTAGAAGAAGTAGAGTTTGGATGTGAAGACGGATACAACATCTCAACAGGCGAAGAAGTAGGACCTACAACCATGGAAGAAGTGACCATTAACGGACAACAATACTATGAAGTGAGGGGAATTACAGGAACAGGAGGACAAGAAGTACCGTCAGAAACAGATGAAGATTCGCCAGCTGAAGCAAATGTAGAACAAATAGATATATTAGAGGAATACCAACAAGGCGCACCATCAACTTCTGACCTAGAAGTTGAAGGAGGAAATATAACAAGAGCAAACCTAACCACTACACAAGCCACTGACAACTGGGCAGGTATCTATGGAAATGCTACCGGAGATTTAGTTCTAGGAACAGAGGCCATATTCTTCCAGTGGGATGCAGTACCTCAACTAGTAATAGCGGCTAATCATACAGTAGAATGGGACAACTTACAAAGCGCTACTGTAGAAAATGTGGACCGATACTACGGAATGCAAGATCTATCAGATAGCGCTGAAAACACTCTTACAAACACAGAAGAATTTGAAATAGGTGATACACAAATAGAAAATGCTCCAAGCATTCAAACATATAACGGAACCCGACAACCACTATGGATAACAGGAGCACTTAGCGATGGAGAAGAACCATTATTCGCAGGAGAAGCACTAGATAATGATAGCACAGCATTCACAGGAGAAATAGCTAACTACCAAATGATGGTCCCAACAGGAGGAGATGAACAGCTAATCCCTTACTCCATGTACATGACTGTAGAATAAGATTGCCCTCTCAATCTAGAACAACTCACAACCTTATTTTAATCTATTCAAACATTTCTCATTTAAGCCGGGATAGCCAAGTGGTCAAAGGCGACGGACTTAAGATCCGTTCCCGTAGGGGTTCCGGAGTTCAAATCTCCGTCCCGGCATCAAATCTTAGTTTCCTAGTTGAGAAAGTTCTTTCTGGAGACTCTGAAGCTCATTATGAATCTCATCAACAGAACTATTTGACTCAATATCTATATCATCTGTAGCCGGAATAGATGATTCCTGACCCTGAATCTCTGGCATTTCTACATCTATATTCTCCAAATTCTCATTTAATTCCTGAACATTACTGTACATCATATCTAGAGCCTGTTCTTTGATATCTCTGACGTCTTTCAGCACCTTGGAGGCCTCGTTGATGTTTCGTATTACTCTTTCTATTGAGGAAAGATTGTTGAGTATTTCTTCGTGGCCGTCTACTCTTACGTACATCTGATCTTCTTCAGGTGCCATACGTAATTAGTTGTTCTGCCTCCTATTAAAAATAACGAGTAAAAACAAGATGGAAAAATAATGGAGAAATGACGAAAGGCCTCTTTAGTCTTCTTGGTATCGGCCTTGATATGATTCTTGTGCCTCAGAGATTTTCTCGAAGACTATATGATTGACTCTTGCATTTTCCTTGATCTCAACTCCTTCACTGTTCTGGACGATGAGTAGGAATTCGCTTCTGCCTTTGAATCCTGCATCCCAGACACCGTTCTCTATCGTGCAGCCCATACGGAGCAGTGAGCTACGCGGATACGCAAATGCGATGACGTCCTCTGGGAGATCAACTACTTCATTAGTTACGAGCTTGTATGCGCCGGGATCTAGACTCCACCAACCGTATTCCTCTCCTTCTTCTTTGGAGGCCTCTAGTTTTTCTGTCTCCGGGATTTGCCGTTCACTGTTGGAGAAATCTAATCTGCCTCTTTCCTTGAACCTGTGGACTTCCTTGACTGTGAAGTCAAATCCGTTAGGTGTTAACTGTGTATCAAGATCGATGTATTCCTGTACAAGGCCTTCTTCAACAGCTTCCCTCAACTGTTCATCATTCAATTTCATACAAGTAACTAGTAGCCATGTGAAGCTGAAAAGATTAACTCAGCTTTCAGGTATTCAATGAGGCCTGAAATCTTCTCGAAGATACTTCACCCTGTTATTGTGGTACCTGTTACAGGCCTCCTGTATCTATCGTTTACAGGTATCAGTGTATGGGAGACTACTTACTGGATAAGTATCTGGATAATGACAAGTATGGTGCCGACAGTGGTATACGTATGGAGAACCGGCGATGAAAAAAGCCTTGATATAATATCTTCCATCGACAGAAGACCTGCCTATGGTGTAGGCCTGGCGACTGCGGTTGGTTCTACTCTGTTTTTGTACCTGCTTTCTGCTCCAGTACCGGTTATCACTGCCTGTCTGGTAGGCTTGGTGACGGCGTCTGCGTTTGCTGCGGTGAACTACTTCAGTAAGGTGAGTGTTCATACAGGAGCAACAACCGCATCAGGAACACTGCTTCTGACAGAATCCTTGTTAGGCCTTTTACTGCTTCTGCTTTCCCCACTTGTGGCATGGAGTAGAGTGAAGATGCAGAGGCACAGTAGCCAGGAAGTACTGGCGGGAGGCCTACTGGGAGTAACGTGTGTGTTGTTCGGTGTCGTTCTGTTTCTGTAGGCTGTAGATTTTTCGGAAATGAGAAATAAAAACCTGTGTGCCTGTAACTGTACGTGTGAACTGAAAATGATTGATAGACAATATACTGCAGATGTTACCTCTGAAGATGATGGAGAGACTGTCTCAGTCGCTGGCTGGGCACATGAAATCCGTGATCTTGGAGGCCTCACTTTCGTCATCCTGAGGGACAGGGAAGGCCAGATACAGGCGACTTTCAAGGAGGATGACGATGATGAACTATTCGAGAAATCACAGGAAATCGG
>JALDAN010000007.1 GCA_022729355.1 Candidatus Nanohalarchaeota archaeon
AAACCGTTAATCAGTGAAAACTCCTGAGGATAAAAAAAGCTACAGGCCTAAAATCAAGCTTATGAACCCAAATAAAATCAAGCAGGACTTCCCGGTATTCAGTGAGAAACCTGAACTTGTATATCTTGACAACGCTGCTACCTCTCAAAAGCCTGAAGCAGTGATTAAAGCTGTGGAAGACTTCTACAGAGAGAAAAACTCAAACATCGGGAGAGGCCTTTACGAACTGGCGACGGAGGCTACAAAAGCCTACGAGGAATCACGTGAAACAGCGGCAGACTTCATCGGCGCAGAAAAAGACGAAATCGTGTTTGTCAGGAACACTACGGAAGCGGAGAATCTGCTGGCACATTCAACTGATTTCGAAGGCGATATCGTTCTAAGCGAAATGGCTCATCACTCCGAACAGCTCCCATGGAGGAGAAAAGCAGAACAGGAAGAAAAAGAAATAAACTATCTGGAGACAGAGGACGGCGAAATTTCAGTGGAATCAGCGAAACAGATGATAGATGAAGATACAGGCCTTGTGGCTTTCTCACATATCTCAAACGTATTCGGAGAAAGAAATGAAGTCGAGAAAATAACTGAGATAGCTCACGAGAATGATGCACTCGTGGTGCTGGATGCAGCTCAATCAGCTCCACACAGGCCTCTGGATGTAGATGATCTGAACGTGGATTTTATGTGTTTCTCCGGACACAAGATGCTAGGGCCTTCAGGAACAGGAGTCCTCTACGGGAAGAAGCATAGACTGGAGGAACTGAGGCCTTATCAGGTCGGTGGCGGAATGATAAAATCCGTGAAGAAAGACGACGTGAAGTACAGTGAAGTACCTCAGAGATTCGAGGCCGGGACACCGAACATCGCAGGAGTAGTAGGCCTCGCAGAGGCAATCTACTATCTTGAAGAAATAGGTATGGAGAACGTTCATGAACACGGTAAGAGGCTTTCAAACAGGATAATAGAAGACCTCAGACAGATAGAAGGTGTAAAGGTTCTTTCCAGTCAAGGCGCCAATCTGGTCTCCTTCACATGCAGAGATGTTCATCCGCACGATGTCGCAGAGCTGCTTAATCAGAAAGGAGTAGCTGTGAGAGCAGGTAATCACTGTGCTCAGCCACAGATGGATTCGCTCGGTATATCAGGGACTACAAGAGCATCACCGTATATCTACAATACAGAAGAAGAGGTTGAGAGATTGGTGGAAGGTGTTAAGGAGGCCTTAGAGGTGTTCCAGTAATGTATAGAGATGAGATACTTGATCACTACAAGAGGCCTCGGAACGAAGGACGGATAGAAGATGGATTAAGTGGAGAGGGAGAGAACGAGAGCTGTGGAGATCATACAGAAGTATTTCTGAAAGTTCTGGAGGGAGAAGTCGATGAGATGAGGCATGAGACCGATGGATGTGCGATCTGTACAGCAGCTATATCCATACTTTCAGAGGAGATACAGGAGAGGCCTGTTGATGAAGTAATGAGTCTTGACAGTGACTGGATGATCGAAAAACTTGATATCGATATCTCGCCGATGCGTATGAAATGCGCATTACTGGGGCTTGAAACCGTTCAAGAAGCACTGAAACAGGAGAGCGATGAACTATGACAGGATTCCACATAGTAGCAGCTAATCTGATCGAGAAAGACGGAGAATATCTTCTTGTTAAGGAGGGTAAGGAGGAAGTCAGAGGCCTCTGGAACCTGCCAGCAGGAGGAGTAAAAGAATGTGAAAAAATCAGTTCTACAGCCCGTAGAGAGGCAAAAGAGGAAGCAGGCCTCGAAGTGGAAATAGAAGGGCTTGTAGGCGTCTTCATGGATGAAAGCGATAGAAGCGAACGAACAGTGATAATCTTTGTATTCCATTCGAGGCCTCAGAGCTACGATGTAGAAGCTCCCGACAACGATGAGATACTTGAAGCAGATTTCTTCTCGAAAGAAGAGTTTCAGGATATGAAGATACGGATTCCGTTTCTGGAGGAAGCTGTGAAAAGATACGAGAACGGAGAACTGGTTGAAACAGATATAATCCAGGATTTCAGAGGAGAGATATGATGGCGGAAGGAAAGATGAGGGAGATTGAGGAAAGAGCCCGAAGCTTCTTTGGAGACGTTAATCCAGCGCACGACTGGCATCACGTCCAAAGAGTAACTGAATTAGCTGAGAAACTAGCAGAGGAAGAAGATGCCGATAGAAAAATAGTCCAGGCCTCTGCCTTACTGCACGATATCGGACGTGGAAAGGAAGATGAAGGCCTCATAGATAATCATGCGGAATGGGGCGCGGAGAAATCAGGAGAGGTACTTGAGGAACTGGGCTTCGAGGATAGCTTTATTGAAGCTGTTGAGCACTGTATCCGTTCTCACAGGTATTCAAAGAGGCCTGATCCACGTACTTTAGAGGCCGAGGTTCTTTCAGATGCTGATAATTTGGATGCTCTCGGGGCTTGCGGTATCGCTCGTACGTTCACTTATGGAGGTGAAAGAGGGAAGATTATCGCTGATCCTGATCTTCCAGCGGATGAAGATGAATCTGTTGCTGGAAAGACTTCGCTTAATCATCTGGAAAAGAAGATTCTGAATTTGAAGGATCAAATGTATACTGATTCAGGCCTTGAAGTAGCGGAGAAGCGGCATAGATACGTTAATGATTTTGTTGAAAGGATGAAGAAGGAAATGGAAGGCATCAAATAAAGTAGATTGGAGGCTGTATCGATAGCATATTAAAGAGTTTTTAGGCCTACCTAATAATTATGAGCCGAAATTCAAAGAATTTCTATAATACCTTGTCAGGTGATCAGATATGAGTCTGGAAGTTGAAGATCTAAGGGTTTCCGTTGAAGATGAGGAAATCGTGAAAGGTGTCTCTCTGGAAGTTGAACCAGGAGAGATTCACGCTATTATGGGGCCTAACGGTTCCGGAAAATCCACTCTCTGCAAGAGCTTGATGGGTAATCCTGTATACAGCATCGACTCCGGAAAAATAATCGTAGATGGAGAAGACGTTACAGATGAGGAAACTGATGAAAGAGCACGTGAGGGCCTCTTCCTTGGATTCCAGTACCCAAGTGAGATATCAGGAATCACTGTTTCAGAGTTCTTGAAGGAAGCTATCGACGCACGTAGAGAGGAGGCAGGAGAAGATCCTATGCCTCAAAGCGAGTTCAATGAGCTTCTTAGGGAGAAACTTGAACTCCTTGACATGGATGAGGAATACGCACGCAGATACCTGAACGACGGATTCTCGGGAGGAGAGAAAAAGAGGAACGAGATCCTTCAGATGGCTGTCCTCAACCCGAAGTACGCTATTCTGGATGAAATCGATTCAGGCCTTGACATTGATGCACTGGAAGTTGTAGCCAAGGGAATCAACGCACTGGCCAACGACGACAGAGGCATCCTCATGATCACACACTACCAGAGAATACTGGATCACGTCAGGCCTGATCACGTACATGTCATGGTCGACGGAGAGATAGTAGAGAGCGGAGGCCCAGAACTCGCAGAGAAACTGGAAGACGAAGGATACACCTGGCTCAAGAATGAATAGTTAAATCGTCATCAGTCTGCCAGTAACTCATTAAATCTTCCTCAGATGGAATAATATCGCTGTAGTAATCATTTTTATTCAGCTGGCGCTGTAACTGTGAAGCCATTGCTTCAGTGGGGTCTTCCGGAGAACGAACGGATGCAAGATCAGCATTATCGATGTACAAGGTAATTCCATCGTAAGTACCGAAATTCTCAGGCTTAAAATCTACTGCAAGACCTCTGGAAATCATTCTATCCACTATAGGCGAAGTCTCCATCATGAAGGCCTGAAGCTCTTCCTCTGTTTCAGGTCTGTAGACTTGATCAGCTCTGTCCTGCTTGATAACTGTTATATCATCGAATACTCCGTAGGAAGTTACAGGGGAGATTTCAGCAGTCAAGTGAAGTGATTCATCAACTGTATCTGGCTCTGCACAGCTTTTCTTGATGACAAAGTCCTCGAACACGTAGACTTCTGAGAAGGAGCCCTCTAAATGACTTTCTTCAACCAATAAATCTTCCACCTCCAGATTCTCTAGATCCTGCTTCATGACAGCTTCATCTTCAGGAACAGATGATCTTTTTCGTACGGCTCCAGCAAGGCCTCTTCCTCTATCTCAAAAGTATCCGTAAGCTTCTCTTTGACTTCTCCGAATACTTCTTCTGCAGGCCTCGCAGTGGATATTGACTGGGCCTTGACTGTTAGAAGTGCTGTCCCATCTTTCTTCAGATACTTTTCTGCGTTTTTGATGAATATCTCTGCCTGATCACTCTGGGATATATCCTGGAAAACTATATCGCACTCGGTAACAAGATCGCTGTATTCCTCTGGATTTCTGGCGTTGCCTAGTATCGGAGCGATATTTTCACGTTGCTCCGCCAAGTCTACAAGGCTTCTTATGACAGTGTCAGAGTACTCTACTGCGAAGATGAAGCCTTGTTCAAGTATATCTGAGAAATGTGATACAGTTGTACCTGAGGCCGCTCCAAGATACAGTACTGTGTCTTCCTGCTGTATCTCCAGATCTACACCGTTTTCTATGGCTGCTCCGGCCTTTGAACGGTTAGGATTCCATTCTCTATACGTCTCTCCATCTTCCTGCACATGTTTTTCTCCGTAAACTTTCTGGCTGGAAGCGGCTTTTGTGTACATTTTTGCTCCTTTACGGTAGACGCCGGGCTGTATCTCCTTCATCACAGAACCGTGTTTGAAGCCGAGATTTTTTAGTTGTAAGTCCAGAAACTCCAATCCATGGCAAGCTTTTACACATGCGCAGACGCACTGATCGAGAGAGATGGAGAATACCTGATGATCCAGGAAGGAAAAGAAAGATGCAGAAAAACTTGGAACATACCCGGCGGAGGAGTAGAACAGGGGGAAAGCCCTGTAGAAGCGATAAAAAGAGAAGTGAAAGAGGAAGCAGGCCTCAACGTAGAGAACGTCGAAGGCCTTCTCGGAGCTGCGAACGGGCGTTCAACTCAGGACGGCCATCCTGTCGTAGTCTTCATCTTCAAATGCAGTGTGGAGGAGGGAACTCCGGATCCAGAGCTAAAAGACGAGATAATGGATGCAACATTCATGAGTAAAGAAGAAATAATGGAGAAAGAGCAAGACGAAGAACTTAGAAACGATATCGTGATCAAGGCATTCGAAATGAGTGAGAGAGGCCTTCTTCCTGCGGAGAATTTCTCAGGATACAGTCACCCGTATCTTGATGAGGAGCCGTGAATTTATTCCTTTAATTCATGGAATTTTTCCTCTATCTCCTCTCTCAGGCCTTCTGACTTATCTTCATCCCCGTAATTGTCGATTCTGGCCGCCATCACTGTTTTATTGGCGAGGAATCTTGCCATCTTTCCCCTCTTACTTTCTGGCAGAGATTTAACGAATCTGTGCTGGAACAGGATACCATGCTTCGGCGAACTGCCTTCCCCGTGAAGATGTCTGAAAAGGGCTTTCTCAGCTCCCAGCATCTGGACAGTAGATGCCGGATTCTTCGCCAGTTCATCAAGGCCTCCTGCAAGAGCAACAAGACGTGTAGCCAGTAAAGGCCCTAGAAGGCCTGAAAGATTCTGGAACTCTTCAGAGGCCTCTTCATGGATGTATTCCTCCAAGTGTTCGGATGTGTCTTTTGTGTTACTTATCTGTTCAAGCATCTGCTGCATGACTTCTCGTTCATCTTCAGTTATATCTGATCCTGTAGAGTCTTCTACAAGGCTTTGGAAAGGTTCAAGGCCTTCTTTTTCGATCCCGTAGCGTTCAAGCATCTCCACCAGTCTTTCATCATCAAGTTCGCTGACTAATTCAGGGAAATGCTGTGAGTAGATGTCTCTGAAGTTCTCCATGCTTTTCTCGAACTGTCTAGTTAACTGGTCAAGCTGCTCCACAGTCTTGATCAAGAACACGTCTTTTTCAACAGGTTCACGAAGCTTCTCGCGTGTTCTGGAGATTGCTTCTTCACGTAGCTTTTCTTTATCCATCAAAAAAAGGCCTCCTTCTCACATCTGCTCCGGTTTCAATCCCATAAGTTTCAGTTTCAGGCGGACTTCCTCAACTGTGCGATCAAGACGTTCCGCCATCTCCTCAGGGCCTGACATCTGGTAGTTCTGTATCATGTATTTTTCATCTGTCCGGGAGAAGCTGTTCCATCCTTCAAGTGCTGAAGAGGCCTCGTGTTCCCCGGCGATGAACTTCTCAAGTTCCTCGTTGTCCATGTCGGTCTTGTTTCTTACGAGATATTCTACCTGTTCAGGTGTCATTGAGGCGCCTGTCTTTGAGAAGGCCTGTCGCTCGATCTTTTCCTCTGCTGCGTTGGCTTTATGATTCATCTCTGGTGTTTCAGTTTCCATCAGGTCTGTTTCAATCGCTTCCTGAGTCCTCTTTCTGAGATCCTCCCTGACTTCATCTTTCAAATCCATAATCTACACTGATGCGTTAATCTTGAAAACATCTCCCCCTGTAGATTAAATTAGTCTTGGATAGTAGGCCTCCATAGGTTTTTGTTCGAGTTTGGTCGAACGATTGTTCAATATTTAAAAAATGGGGGAAGGTAACTAATAGATTATGCGAGTGAAGCTGGCGCTCCCTCATTGCAGGCCTTGTGCTACTCTTATTTTTCCTTGCTACACCTTTCCTTGCAGGTATCGGAGCTAACTTCATCTATCCAATGGATGTGGATACAGGAGGAGCGGGTTCAGGTGCTTTATCAGGTACAGGAGATGTGGCGGTCGAACAAGTTGAGCAGGATGCTCAGGACAGGAGACAGGAGATAAGAGATCAACGAGAGAACTTTGTGAATCAGGTATCACGTTTCTCCGCTTCAACCAGTTTCCAGAACTTTGCTTCAACTATGCTTGGAACAGAATACGACGGCGAAAGCGGACTCCGGCCGACAGTATGGGAAGATCTACAGGCCTCGCTCGGATATCTAATATTTCTGTTAAGTGAAACAATGCTGGTCTTTACAGCAGCCTACGCCACTTTCATGCGACAGGATCTCTGAAACATCAGGGAGTTATTTAAGAAAATAACGTGCCAAGAACAAAGTTACAGGAGATTTATTTTGCGGTGTTGGTCCAGTGGCTAAGACCCCGGCCTTCCAAGCCGGTGACCCGGGTTCAAATCCCGGACGCCGCACTTAATTACTTCTCGAAGCAAGCCTCTGAATTTGGGTCTTTATTGGGTATGAAACTGTAGAGGCCTCTTAAAAATGGTCGGTTGTAAATTGTGTTGTATGGTATTAGATGATTTATCAGATAAGGAACGTTACGGTGTAGCCGGTGCTTTTGTAGCGGCTATTGCGGTTTCGCTCGTAGTCGGTTTCGGCGCAGCTTCACTGGGCGATGATGATTTTTCAGCCCAGGAGCTTTCGGAGGAAGATGCTGAGACTCTAGCACAAGAACTGATGGATCAGGATGTAGCACAGCAGGAGGCACAGCTTTCACAGATTGCTCAGGAAGATGAAAATATTTCTGAAAACGATATTTCTGTGAGTGCTGATGTTGTAGAAGTTTCTGATAGTGATATTGGATCACTTTTCAGGGCAGAGATAAATGTTGAAGGAAATGTGCCTGATCAGCAGGGAGAGATAGAGGAGTTTACTGAAGAACAGGAACTCTATCTTTCAAAGGATGGAAGATTTATTTTCCAGCCACCGATCGATCTAGAAGCACAGCAACAGGCAGCAGAGCCTCAGCCACAACCTGAAGCCCAGCCGGATCCAGAACAGGATCTTGAAGAGGAACTGGGAGATGACGTCGAAGGAGACGTGACCATCGAATAAAAACAATTTTCAGGCCTCCAACGTAGGAGGCCTTTCTTTTTTTATTTTAGTGGAAAGCTATTTGAAGATTTGAGGGTCTTTCCATAGATTATGATTGAGGCCTTTCTTCCGGATACGCAGATGTATATCCAGTTGCTGAGATTTTTCGTTATACTTGTAGCAGGAATACTGTTCACTAGGCTTGTATTAATGCCTGCAGCGCATAGAGCAGCTGCCAGAAGAAGTGAGGACAAACTATCGACACATTCCCTTGAGAATGTTGTGGGTCTTGCAGGCCTCTTCATGTCATTCATTTTCGCATTACAGGGAGCACAGCTTGGAAATCTTGTAACAGTGCTGGGTGCTATAACTGCTGCGCTTACTGTTGCAGTAGGATTTGGTATGAGAGATCAGATAAGTAATGTTGTTGCTGGTTTCTTCATAATGACAGACAATCCTTTCGTCAAAGGCGACTACATCAGCGCAGGCGATTACGAAGGAGTAGTGAAGAACATAGCTCTCCGCCACACAGTTATCAACGGATCTTCAAATGAAAAGGTGGTTTTGCCGAACGCTATGCTTACAACAAGCCCTATGCGTAACTTGACAAAGGGACGTAAAACAAAAGTGAAGTCAGAGTTCAAGATCCCTGTCAAGAAATCCGAAAAATTCGAGGAACTTGCTAAAAACAAGGCCTCGGAAGACGATAGAGTACTGAAAAAGCCGGAGCCAGCAACTTCCGTGAAAGCTTTGGAAGATGAAAAATCAGTTATAGGCCTTACTTACTGGATTCGTGAGTCGGATGATCTCAAAGGAGTAAGGAGTGATGTGACTCGGGAGATAATCGATGAAAGTATCAAGAAGAAGATTATAGCGGAAGAGAAGAAAGAGGAGAATAAAGATAACTAAATTCTTGCCAGATTTTCTAGAAAAGGAAGATAAGTAGTAGTGGCACGACTAAAAGCATTATTACGAAGATTATCAGGTATCTGTCCTCCATCATCAGTTTATCGAAGAATTTCTGAAGTAAGCTGTAGATTTTATCGTAGAAGATCAGTGCTATAATTGTTGTAACTGTTACTGTTACCGTGAGCACGAGTACAGCTTTCATGCCTTCTGGAGATCCAATTATTATAGCTGCCATTATTGAACTTATCATAGTAGTAAGATTGGCTCCCATCAAGTAGGGAATAATTTCACGTCTTTTGAAGTAGCCTCTATTGTACAGAGGAACTATAATACCTACTGAAAGAGCTACGCTAGTAGTCAACAAAGTTATAAGAGCTCCAAGAGCGAATGAGACCCATTTATTACCGAATTTAAATCTTAGATACTTTGAACGAAACTTTTCACCGCTTATATCTTGAAAGGCCTTATCAAATAGCTGTAGACTTAAAACAATTATTACAATAGAGGAGAGGAAAAGCATTGCAGGAGAAAGCAGTGAAGCGAAAAGATCTACTAAAGGCCTAAAAATAACATCTAGACCATAAGTCAGCCATTGAGGTCCTTGTACTTCTAGAAACCTCATTTCAAAGTTGCTTATGAGCAGATAACCAAGTATTATTGCCGGGACGTATACTATGTATGTAGTGAGGAACTGTAGTATTCCTATTGAGCAGGAGTCCTTCAAGTCGTCGCTCTGACCCCTCATGTATTCCAGGAGACCTATAAATACTACAATGAATGCTGCTCCAAGTCTTGATCCCGATACCATCATGAAAGTGTTGACTGCATCTATGAGGCCTGCCTCAAGAAATGCTATTCCTATGGCTGCGGATGTTGCGCCGTTGAGGACTATGTATGCGAGCATCCATCCCGTTCCAAGTGCTGATAGTTCTCCTGTGACCAGTGTCTCAACGAGGCCTTCAAGTAATTGTGCCAGTGCGTCTGTAGATTCTCCAAGAAGCTGCAGGCCAAATATAAAAGCGAAAATTGATAATGAAGCAATTAAGAGTCTTCGAGTTTTGGCCATGGAAAAGAATTATACAGGTAAGATGATAAATCAAATGTAATAGATAAACCAATAGAACGAACTTGAGGCCTAATATAATATCATGACCGACTTCGAGAAAGAACCGACTGAAGAAGAAAAGAAAGACTTCGAAAAATTAGAAAGAATTGGAGAAGCAGAGGTTGATGAATACTCCGGCCTTCAGGAGCGTCTGGGCCCGAAAGAGAAAGTTTTGATGCTTTCCACTGCAGAAATGGAGGAAGACAACAAATCAATTATCTGCCTGACAAATCAACGGATAATCATATTTAACTCAGATAAGTCACGTCTACTGGGCAAGAGAAACCGTTTCGAAGATGTCAGACTTGAGAATATCATGGACATAGAAGTGGAGGAAAGAAAAGGATTTGACGTTGTCCGTATAGAGACAGAGGAAAAAGAAAGAAAGCTTATGGCGCCTGAAGGGAAGGGAGTAAAGATATCAGGCCTTATCAGAGAACAGCAGGAAGCACAGAGACACGATCCTGCTGAGCAACTGGAAAAAATAGGGAAAGAACGTGAAAGAGGGAATATTACAGAAGAAGAGTATCAGGATAAGAAAGACGAACTAATGGACAGGATATAGGCCTTCAGCCTTCAGGATTCTTTTCAACCATTTTCTCAAGCTCCTCTCGGGCAGCTTTTTTACTGGAGTAACCGTACTTCGGCAGATCAAGATCATGATTCAGGCCCTCCACTTTAACAGTCCAGAAGCCGGCATCACTTTTTACTAGTTCTGCAGAGGCCTCTGTGTCGCTGTGCACGAATTTATCCTCCTGTTTTTCTTTCCATTCTCCTATTTTCCGGATATCTTTTGCGTAGCTGGCGTACTCTCTGTCACCGGGCTTTGAGATGAGAAAATGCTTGGCATCTTCCTCATCGAATAACTGATACCTCCCTCCATTAGGGCCTCTGATTATAACTGCCTCCTCCTTGACTTCCTCGACTATTAGAGGCTTTGATCTGCCGTCGAAAAGTACTTTGTCTCCCCTTTCAAGGTTGGCGATATCTTCTATTTTTTCCATCTTTGATCAGATTACGTATTTTTTGTTCGATGGTTACCGAACACTTTCAATGGTTTATATATGAGATGACGTGCCATATATTTTTAGTATGAGACGTTTTTTGCTACTGATGGTTTCAATGCTGCTTGTGGCTGGCTCAGCTATAGCTGTAGTTAATGGTCCAGAGGCTCCGGATAACGGGGCTGCTATTACTGCAGCTCCCGATACGTCCGACGTAGTGACTGAGAACGGGACTGACTGGAGTGCTTCACTTGAGAACCAGAACAGCTCCTGCATGGACTCAAATGCAACTACAGGAGTAGAGCTGGGAGAATTCAGTGAGGAAAACGAATCCTACACTGTAGAATACAGTGGAGCTCTACAGACAAGTAATCCATGCGTAACTTTCGAAATAGACGTTTCGCAGCCTGAAGAAGACGTATACCGTATCACGCTTGAACATGTACAAGGAGATGAACCATGCGTTGAATGCGTTGGAATCAGGAACATCGAAGGAGAATTTACAGCTGAAGGAGAATATCGTCTAGAAATAGTCAGAGATAATGAGACACTCGCAGAAGCACAGACACCAGAGTACGAAGAAACAGAGCCAACTCGAAGCCTGTGGCAGAGATTTCTGGCAATCTTCGGCCTGTAAAGAAACACAACTTCTTCAAAAACAAATTTATTTCTTTTTTATCCTAATTTACGGAGCACATAGCTGTATAGCAGCATAAGTACAGCCATGAATAGAAGTCCGAAACCTATGACAAATACAGTTATATCAAGTGCCGAGAACTGCGAGGCCTCGACTGCTGTAGGAGCAGCTTCTTCTGCTTCCAGCATCATATCACTGCCTGCATCATCAAGCTGTGATAATTGATCCGCAGGGAACAGTGAGTTGCCGATTATAAATGCTCCTAGCAGAGATGAGAAAGCAGTTGATACCACTGAGAACTTGACTTTTCTTTCCCGGCCTTCTACGATTGCGCGGGCCTTGTCTGTAGGCCTGTAGACTACTCTGCGGCGGCCTTCCACATCATCCTTTTCGAGTAGGCCTGATTCCGTGAGTACTTGTAGATGGCTTGAAACAGTGGATTTGCTTTTATCCAGTTCCTTGGAAAGGCCTGTAGTAGTTGCCTCTTCCTCAAGTACTTGGTTAAGTATCTCGAGTCTTGTCGCCGATGCCAGGGCCTTCACGGATTTGAAGTCAAGATCCATTATACTATCAAGATGTTCAGTTGATTTTTTTATCATATTCTTTCTGTTCGATTAAAGTCGAACAAATGGATGTAAAAAATCGAGGCCTCCAGAGAATAACAGAACGATATGAAAGGTGTCTACGCCGTATTCCTATATCTGGAAGAATCAAAGAGTATAGAGATAGGAGCAAAAGGAGAGATAGATTTCAAGGCAGGAGTATACGTCTACATCGGCTCAGCGATGAACGGTGTGGAGAATCGATTGAAAAGGCATTACTCCAGTGAGAAAAACAATTACTGGCATATCGACTACTTTACGGATGAGGCCTCTCCGTTTTACTGGCTGGCCTTCCCTCTCTCGTCCAGATACGAGTGTGTACTGGCGGAGGCCTGTGAAGATGAAGGAGTCGAGATAGAAGGTTTTGGTGCTTCAGACTGTGACTGCAGTGCGCATCTGTTCTATTTGCCGTCGGCGTGCAAACAAGTTATTTAATTATGAAAGATTACTTTCTTGTTATGAGATTTTTTGTTGAGATTTTGGCGCATCTCGTACTTTTCCTGAACATCACTGTTATGACTTATGCAGGTATCAAACTTGTTCAGAAGTTCTTCTCCACCCCTGTAGATGATTACGTGGAGGCCTTCGAGTCGTTTATTGATTCGCGTTACAGGGAGCTTGCGCTTCTGACGGCGCTGGTTTCTACTTCGGGAAGCCTCTTCCTTTCACAGGTCATGGGTTGGACTCCTTGTGATCTCTGCTGGTATCAGAGAATCTTCATGTATCCGCTAGTCGTAATATTTGCCAGCTCACTGTTCTTCAACAACAAGAACGTGTCGGATTATGCGATTCCGATGACAGTAATCGGAGCTGGTATATCAATCTACCATTACTTTGTACAGGTGATGAGCGAGATACAGTCAGGATGCGCTCCCGGAGGAGTTGATTGTAGTACAACACACACATTTTATTTTGACTACATGAGCATCCCGATCATGGCGCTTACAGGCTTCGTGATAATATTCATCCTCAGCTACAGGAACTGGGACTGAAAAATCAATCCACAGGCCTCGCAGGAACACCAGCAACAAAAGAACCTTCAGATACATCATCTGTAACTACAGAACCTGCACCAACTTTCGCACCATCACCTATCTTTACACCAGGCAATACAGTGGAGTTGGCTCCGATCAAAACATTCTCTCCTAACTTCACAGAGCCTTTACGGAACTCATCAGTAGTCGTTTCGTGTGCCAGAATCGTAGCACCATACCCAATAACCGAGCCTTCGCCGATCGAAATATCTTCCGGGAAGAATATATCGAACTGTGCTCCGAGGCCTATTGCAACATCTCTATCGATTTCAAGGCCTGTCAGATTCAGTAAATGATTCTTCAGCTTCAACGGAAGGAACTTGGAGGCCTGTATAATTACGATGTTGAATGTTGTCTTGATGATGCTGCAGTGATCTGTCCAGTGAAGAAGCGGATTGCCATCATGGTTCCAGGCCTCTACTCTTCTATTAGACATAAATCATTGTTTAATCTCTGAACTGATTTATTCTTTCCTCTCATCTGAGAAATAGGGTTTTTGAATATGACCTGCGATATTGAGTGTTATGGCTGATGGAGAGAGCATTAAAGCCGATCTACATATCCACTCAGATGCATCTCACGACTGCAATGAGCCGATAGAGCTGATTCTTGAGCACGCTGCAGACATAGATATAGATGCCATAGCTATAACAGATCATGACTCTATAGAAAACTCTCTCAAAGCCACAGAAAAGGCCTCAGAATACGGCTTAATCGGGATTCCTGGCGTAGAAGTCTCAACGGCCGACGGCCATTTACTTGCTCTTGGAGTCCAGGAATGCCCGGAGAAGGGAAGGCCTTTCCACGAGACAGTTGAAAAGATAAGAGAACTAGGAGGCCTCGCAGTAGTGCCTCACCCTTTTCAGAGGACGCGTCACGGCGTGAAAAAATCAGATATCAAGGACTGCGACGCAGTAGAAGTATACAATTCTTGGTCCTTTACAGGATGGAAAAACAAGAAGGCCCGTAAATTCGCAAAGAAGAATAATTATCCTGAAATAGCAGCAAGCGACGCACACTCTATAGGAATGATAGGACAGGCTTACACAGAAATAAATACGGCGTTCGCAGAAGAAGAATTTGAAGCCGAGGACGTACTTGCTGCAATAGAAACAGGATCGAATTATATGTACGGAAAGCGAAAGCCTGTTGCACTGAGTCTATGGGACTACGGAAAAGCACTTACAAAGAAAACAGTCTGGCTACTTAAAGAGACAGTACTGCTCCCATTAGGCATCAAAAAATACTTCAATCGCTGGCTTGATTAGAATCCCTGCATACCCGGAAGATGCCCTAACTTTCCCCTACCTTCTTCAGACACCATGTCAGGATTCCAGCGTGGCTCGAAAGTCAGTTCTACTTCTATATCAGCCTCTGAAAGGCCTTCAATCTTTCCTACTTCCCTCCGCACCATTTCATCAAAGATACCGTGAAGAGGACATCCAGGAGTAGTCAAAGTCATCAAGATATAGACTTCATCCTCCGATACATCCACTTCATATATCAGGCCTAAATCAACGATATTGATATCCAGCTCAGGATCCATAACGTCCTTGAGCTTATCACGCACCTTCTCCTCAGTTACACCTTCCATACTTACTCTACTTGATACATAATAATTTAATCATGATGACACCGAAATAGAGAACTGTTTAAACGATCGTTCAGGCCTTTTATACCTGTTTAAAGATCGATTGAGTCTATGCCAGAATTTATAAACCGGGGAATGTAATCCATATATACAGATGAAGTTAGACAAGAGCATCGCAGTACTTGCGATGGTTGCTTCACTAATCCTAGCCACAACAGCAGTTGCGGCTCAGGACAATCAGCCTACACAGTCATCAGTCAGCGACGTAGACACACTTGATCAGTACTTCGCTGAATCTGACGATGAAGTAGAGGTATACGGTGGAAATGTTACTCAGGCCAATCTTGACTCTGAGCAGTCCACCGATAACTGGGCTGGTATCTATGGTAACGCATCCGGTAACCTGGTTTTAGGAGCCGGTGAAGAAGGAGACGTCCTTTTCGACTGGGATGCCTCCGCAGATTATGTCTTCGCGTCAAGTGACGACGTTGTATGGTCAAACATCACAAACGGAACAGCAGAAACAGTGAACAACTTCTACGGTCTAGAAGTTGAAGATAGCGACAGCGCTGAAGATACCTTCAACGCTGAAGATAACGCAACTGTAGATGTTGCACGCGAAGAATACGAAGGTGACACAGCACTAACCAACGGAGACGAAGACGAGGAATGGTCAACAGTTGTCCTTGAAGACAACTCAAGTGACATAGACACAACACATGTTCCTGTATTCTCAGGAATCGTTGGTGAAGGTGACTCAGCATTCAACGGAGACGAAGCTGATTATCAGATGATTCTTCCGGCTGAAGACGACACAGAACCAAGATCCTTCGACATGTACCTAGAGCTAAGCTAAAGCAACCATCAGTAACAATCTTTACTTATTCCCTCTTTTTTTCTTTCTATCAGAAAGTGGAAGGCCTCCATCGTGTTACTCTAACAGTCTTTAAAATCACGTTTAACGCAATATAATAACAAAGAGAGGCCTAGGTATGCGCGACTTGGATATCAATTTTGAACGTTTGGAGCTGGATGCTGAGAAAGCTGTTCTTGTAACAGGATTAGCGACTGTTCTACTAGGCCTTGTTATTGCTGGCAGTATAGGCTTGGAAGCAGGCACAGTTGTGCAGGCAGTTCTTTCCACAACTTCGGTATCAAGTAACTGGGCTGGTGTTTCAGGAGAAGTTACTGAAGTTCAGGAGCAGACAGCGATGCCTGTAGATTTTTTCTTTGTAGATGATTCTAGGACAGGATCAGTTCATACAGTTGATTTAGATGGAAAGGTGGATGGATCGCATTTCTTTGCCGCCCTGCCTTTCCATACAGATAACTTTGAACGAGAAAAACTTGAGTCTATCTCTCTCAGTGATTTGGAGGCTGGAGGCCTTTTCAGTCAAGAAGATTTCCCTATTTTCTATCCTAACGCTTCAAGCTACGACAGTGTGAACGACAATCCTGAGAATACTTTTGAGGAGACTGAGACTATCAGAGTGTTGAACAGGGAGTTAGAGGCTGCGAAGACAGAGTTCAATGGAGGGCTGGAGTACTATTTATTAGCCTATGACACAGGTGATGGAACTCAGCCGCTATTCATTAACCATATAGATGAGTACGGCGAGTGCTACGATGGAAATGAATGCAATTACCAGTTCATGCTCCCGCAGATAGATGACGATTACAGCTTCTATCAGTTATCCGAAAATAATCCTGTGGACGTGACAGTGTTGATTGATGGAGAGGAGACCACAAGCTTCCCTTTCACCGGGAGGCCTTACAACCTTACAGTTCAGACTGTGGCGATCTTCCAGGACTTTGAACCAGCGGAGACCGAGATACGGGTGACGGAGACAGAGGGTAATAATATCTTTACACCTGCGATAAGCGGAGACTACAGCTCGGACGCTCAGACAATAACTGAGACAGATGAAGGAGAGGCCTCTCTGATGTACAGTCCTACAGAATACAATTCTCCGGAGAACTATAATTTGAGTGTTGATGTGTATAATGATGGAGAGGCCTTTCAGAGTGTTCCTTTGAGTGTTGAGAATGATAATATCGAGTTCACTGATGCTGGGCCTGTTGAGAAAGGATTTGATGAGTTTGAGAATGAGTACAGGCGTGGCGTAGATCGTTTGAGGCCTATAGCTAACTGTATGTTTTCACAGGTTAATTCCGAGGAGGCTTACAGGCTTGAAGCTACTGTTAATGAGAGTTATGAAGTGGTTCGTGGTGTGCCTTATGTTGTTGATGTTGATGAGGCCTCTTTCTTCAGTTTGGAGGAGAGAGGTAGTCACTTGGTGATGAGTCCTGGGCGTATTGAGGATTCTATTCATCTTGAGTCAGGTGGAAGTCCGTATTCTGCCTCTGATAGTGTTGTTTTCACTCCGACTCTCTCAAGTAATGAGGATGATGATCTGTCGGTGAGTCTTCTGGATTCCCAAGGTGATTTATTAGGCGAAACGAATCTTTCAGTAAGGGATGCAACATGCGGAGAAGTAACGGACGGCGATCTTGTTGAACCGCCAGAACTTACAGATTTCAAGAGAAGGGTGAACAACATCAGGCCTGTCCTGAACAGCCTGTTCGTGGCAGGAAGCTAAAACAAAAAAAAGTGAGAGGATGAAAAATAGATGAATCGAAAACACGTTGCACTGGCTTTAGCATCTTCCCTGATCTTTACGCCTTTAGCGGCAGCGGAGCTAGAGGCCTATATTGTGGAGTCAGGACCTGAAGAAGTAGAGGAAATGATTTACACATGGGGAGATCCGGACACTACTCCTTACTACCAGGACGCACAGTCCTATCCTGATGTAGGCCTCATGATTTGCAGGAGCGATGGCGACGTACAACAGGACTACTACGTCGGAGTAGAGTATAGTCTGGGAGGTGAGTCACAGCTCGTCAGTTACGGAACAGACAATACACTGGAACCTGCAGACGATCCCGTAACTTTTGAAGGAGGTCTTTGCCGTATGACTTCGATTGGAGGCCTGACGATTTCACCTTCGGAGATTTCCGGGACTCCTGAGACAAAGATTGCTGCTTTCCCTGGAGAGGCCTCTGCATTAGTTGCTGAACAGGTTGACGGATCAGATGCTGAACGAGTTGAGACAGGAAGCGTTATGTCAGGAGGGTACTCTGGCAGCATGAGCTATGATCACGAGTCAAACAGTATCAGTCTTGATGTAAGCAGTATATCGGTTGATTCAAATATCGGTACGGAGACGTTCAGTCCGGGAACTGACGGCAGAGGTGTAAGTGAGTCTAGGCCTCTTATCGTCGGTGTGTGCGGAGATTCTTCCGGTGATTCCTGTAACGGATTGGTTGAGAAGAAGACTGACTCTTCTTTCCCTGAATCCTTCGGATTTGATGTAGATGAGGACGAAGTGAATGATCAGAATGTTTACACTCGTTATGGTTTGGCGAACAGCAAAAATATTGACAGCATCGATATCGGTGCAGATGCCAGTGTTCAAGGCCTTTCAGTAGACAGTAGCACTGTTTTCTATTCTCAGACGCAAGGAGTCAGTTTCTCAATCAGTAACAGCGGGAATGTACCTATAACGAGTGAGTTCGAGGTGGAGGCCTCTATCACAGGTAACGGCGAAGTCGTGGATAGCAGAAGCTTTACTGTCAGTGATGGATTAGAGCCGGGGGAGAGTGAGAGCTTTAGTTATGACTGGGAGGCCTTTGATGAGTCAGGTAGTTATACTGTGGAGGTTACTGCGGATACTGATAATGATCTCGCCGAGTTGAATGAGTTAAGTAGTTCTACTCGTTCATTCAGCCTTGAGACTGTTGCTTTTCCGGAAGTGATTGTTGATGGTGTTGAGAAATCAGTTGAGGATACAGAGTTTGCTTCTGCTGGTTCTCCTTACAACTTTACACTGGTGATGCAGGACTCCGATAACAATACACTGGATAACTCGGAGATTACTATAACTGAGGAGGATGGAATGGATACGCTGGTGCCTCATCAACGGCTTGAGGAGGACTCCTTTACGGATATGATGAAGACTTCGACATTCACGACTGACGAAAACGGGACTGCAAGCATAACATTCACACCGACCGGCAACGTTTTGCTTGCGGATCGATACAATGAAACAGATATACAGGATAATATAGACTACTCACTGCAGTTCACAGGAACCCACAGTGGCGATGACCTGACATTTATCGTGGATGAAGAGCCTACCAGCACTTACCCGCTTGAAGTAGAAAACCCTGGCAGTCTGGATGAAAAAGAGGCCTCCTCAGATCTTCCTAACCTTGATGGATACGTCAAGGCAGTGATGAACGGAGTATACACCGTATTCACAGAGTTCTGGGGCGCGGTAACATGAAAAAAACAGGCCTCATCCTCGCCATAACGATAATACTTACAGGGGCTGCAGCAGGCCTCGAAGTATCTTTCGTGGATGAAGAAGAAAATCTTCAGGGATCTGAGTTCGATGCTATCGATCCCGGAGACTTCTACAGTGATTTTCCTGAAGAGTTCGATAGGCCTGATGAGATAGGAAGTTACTCATTCACTGACAGCTCTCTAGTCACTCCAAATCTTTTATTACAGTACGAGGCTGAAGAGGATCTTTCAGGTGAAGAAATGGAGATTTACTACAGTTCCCTGAGTGGAGATCTGAGGAGGCCTGTCTCTACTTTTCCTGCTGTGCTTGAAGGAAGTAGTGGTGTAGCTGAAATAGAGATATCCAGCTTTGAAGCCCTTTATCCCGGCAAAATCTTCGCTGAAACAGAAGGAGAGTTCGTGGAAGTTGAAGAGGGTCTTTTTCCCGGTAACTACAGTTTGAGGCCTGATGTCTCTTTTTCTGAAGGTAAAAGTTTCGTAGAGGTTGAGGCTGCTTTCGATTCTTCGGGAGGTGAGATTCATGCTGGCCGTGATCTGAGTCAGGATTTGCTTCTTTCTGTTGAGCGTGGTGAAGATGTGGTGGCTGAAGATGATGCACGTCTTGGAGGTGTTGCAGAGCTCGACACGGTACTGGAGCAGGGAGATACTATCTACGTGAACAGTATCCCGGTAATGGATGTACGTGAAGCTGCAGCATGCCAGATCATCAATGAATCCGATTCTTACTTCCTGATGAATGAGAGCTTTTTTAATATAGATCCTGAAGGGCCTGGAGGTGGAGAAGATTCCTGTATAAAAATTGAAGATGTGGAAAATACAGTAATAGACTTCGGAGATAACACTCTGAACGGGCATGGAAACTTCTCCAATACAGAGGCTTGTGGACTGAGAATCGAAGACTCAAATAATATAGAAGTCTCAAGCCCAAGAATACAGGAGTTCAGCAGAGGCCTATGTGTAGAAAACTCGTCCGAGGTTATGGTTGAAGGAGACTCTCTGCAAGAGAACAGGATTGGGGCTTACAGCAACGATTCGGAGGCCTCTCTCACAGACTTGGTAATGAATAACGAGTTCAGAGAGTTTGTGGGAGAGCAGTCATCGTCTTCAGTCCTTACAGATATCTCCTTTACTTCGGCAGAGGCCTCGGTTGAAGGAGTTGATCTTGAGGTTGATAGTGTTGAGAGTCCTCCTTCAGATCCTGAGGATACAGAGAGCACTGGTCAGTATCTTGAAGTTGAGGGTGAAGCCGGTTCACTGCTTGAGAATCTGAGCTTCAATTATGAAGAAGAGCCTGACGACATATATCTTTTCAACGGAGGAAGTACTCAGTTAGAGGCCTCTTCCGATAGTGAGTCGATTTTTACAGAAAATGAGTTAACTGATTTTGGAGTCTTTGGAACGTTTATTCGTTCAGAGGAGGAAGATGACGAAGATGATGAGGAAGACGATGATACAGGTAATGGAGGAGGTGCTGGTGGTGCGCCGCCTGAAGATCCGCCTCCTGAACCTGGTCCTCCTGATCCTCCGCCAGGACCCCCAACCGGAGTTCCTGGACTTGATGATGAAGATATCCCGGAAGTAGAATTAGTGTTGCATGATGAGAGAGTAGAGGTTGATCAGGGTAGAGCTTTTGAGGCAGGTTTTGATGTAGAAGTCAATGGCAACGTATCAGCCCCTAATGTAGATGTAGAGGCCTTTCCGGAAAGAGATGGATGGGATACTTCAGGAGATACTTTATCTGAAATACTGCCTGGTGAGACAGGTAGTGGCTCTGTATTAGTTGATATTTTTCAGGGCGAGATGATTGGAGAGTACGATGTTCGTTTGGAGGCCTCTACTGTGATTAATGATACCGAGGTTTCTCTGGATAATGAGAGTTTGGCTGTGGATGTAGTTGCGAGAGATGAGGTACGTGATTTATATGTGCTGGAGGCTCCTCATGAAATCAATATTACTGAGGATACTGCGAGGAGATTAAGTTTTGACTTGGCTAATGCTGGGGAGTTCCGGCTTGAAAATGTAACTGTTGAAGGACGTGATCTTGATAGATGTCTTCCTGAGATCAGGGGCAGCTGGAGTTTCGATAAAGACGTGAGGGAGACTTTTAATTATACAGCAATTAGTGGAGAGTCTGGAGAAGTTTGTGAAGGAGCTTTTGTCTTCAGTTCAGAGGAGGAAGATTTCTTGACTCTTGTGCCTGCCGAAGTACAGGTTGTGGAGAAAAGTATAGCTGCAAAACTTACCAACAATATACTGCCGATAATAGTGATGATTTGGACAGTAATCACTGCACACAGAATCAAGAGGCGATACTACGATGACGAATGAAAACAAAACAACTCTGCATGAAAAAGTAATACAGGATGTGGAAGAGGTAGCTCAAAAGATAGAGTCACGGTTCCAGCATGGAGGCCAGACAGAGAAAAATATACAGGAATTTCAGCAGAACATAGAAGAAAGAGAGGCCTCAAAAGAAGGAAGCAACTGGATGGAGGAACTTGATCCGGTTACCCTTGGCATCTTGGTAGTTGAGATAGCTCTTGTAACTTATCTTATTCTAGCTCTAGCAGGATATTTACCGATGTTCTAATGGTAGAAATAGAATAAGAGAAAAATATGTGGAGGCCTTCTTCTCCCATACGGCTTTTTTGAAGATTAGTTATTTCAGGCCTCTGTACTTCTGCTTATCTCTTCTCCTTTTCAGGTAATAGAGTAAAAGCAGGAGTAGTAGCAGGATAATCAGTATTGGCCCATACTGTACTATTATCACTAGGACTCCTCCCTCACGGACTTCCATATCTGTCTGCTCAAATAAGTAAAGATCCTGTGCTGTATCAACAGTGTCTCCTGCAGTAACTGCTAGTGAAAGAGGATTATTTTCCTCAAGATCCTCTTCAGACATATAAGCTGCTACCGTAAGGGTTTCAGAATCGCCTGGTTCGATTTCTGCTACTTCATCAGTTACAGGTTGGACCGTCCGATCAAGCAAGTTAAGATCAAGCATGTGGGCGCCAGTGTAAACATTTTCATCGCCTTCATTTGCAACTTCTACATGGATTTCCTCTGCGTTTTCATGATAATAGAAGCTTTCAAGCTCTATCTCAGAGGCCTCCCAACTATCAACTGTCTCTACTTGATAACTGCGAGAGCTTATACCTGAGGCTCCTTCATATCCGAACGATACCTCTGCAGTTTGAGGATCAAAGTCCATACTTGAATTGAAATGTAAAGTTGTTTTTCTGTCAGGCCTTGTTACTATTTCCTGATCCTCTGATATAATTTCTTCTCCTCCATTTCCACTAAGAGAGATTGCAGAAAATGTTATTGGTGTTTCAATGGTTCCTTCATTCTCAAAAACTATCTCAACAGTCTCAGTATCCTCTGCATACTTAACTGAATCAACTGATATATCTCTTATTATTGGCTCTCCCGGGATTTGCTTAACAGGGAAAGTTGAATCAAGACCTTCTGCTCCTGTAAATCTTCTTCCGAACTTAGCTATTACTGTAGTGTTTTCACTTATTCTGTCTTGTAGAGTATCCCCAAAATCAACATTTTCTCCTCCTATAACCTCGACTGCTTCAAAGTCTAAATCATTAATAAGATTAGCAGTAGCATCAACATCTCTGGCTAAAATCACAGGATCACCTTTTTTCATAAAACCTCTCTCAAGATAACTATCTCCTGCAACTATCACAGACTCTCTATCATGATTCTCTGTTACTTCTCTCACCAATCCTCTGTTATTTTGCTCTCTTGAATCTTCTGACAACACTCTGTGATCATGATTGTCTGGGAGTGTTCTCCAAGGCTGTTCTAAAAATTCTCCGTAGAAAATTACTTCTTCATCATCTAAATCTGATTCAAGGAATTCTTGAGTGTCTTCTCCATCATAATAAATAGGCCAGTAATCTGCGTTCACAACTTGAGGAAAAACCGAAATAATATCCATTGTGAAATCTGGCTGTATGACTACAATACCTTCAACATCATCTTGATGTTCTTCATAGAATTCATACTGTGACTCCTGCCAGTCTAGAGGGGAAGAATCTACATCCTGTAGCCCTTCATTCTGAAGAAAATTATCAAAGTTTTCCCATACTGCCGTATCCGGGTCTTCCGGTTCGTAAACTGTATGACTTCTATTATCAAGCAACATTTCCGAAATTATTTGTCCCTCTCCCAAACTAGTGACAGCGTGAACCTCTTCATCAGCGAAATGGCTTTTAGCTATAACAATAGAATTATCCTTCCATTCCTCAGAGTTAGTTACCAGATCAGCTGATGCAAAACCTGATACTCCTATTACAAATATACCAAGAATTACTAGACCCCTAATCCTCATGTAAACCTATAGACCTCTACAGATTTATAATGTATAGCATCATTTTTACAATTAATTCCTATCTAACCAGAACCCTACTACCTCAACAACAATTCTTTCACTATAAACCAACATCTTCGACAAATAATCAGTATCAACAACTAACTTTTCAGTCAGTAGACCCTACCTTAAAGCAGCCAGAAGACAAGAAGCAGATATAGAAACAGTAGTGCGATCGGGAGTAGACGGACAAGTATATTTATGGAATGTATTATGCCGAAATAATCATCGCAGAGAAACTGCATCTCCTGTGCTTTAGCGACGGAAAAACCCGTAGAGGCCTCAGATACATCCTTCTCTGCATTTTCTATCACTTGTCTCATTTCTTTTTCATCTACGTGCTTTTTACTCGCTAAGTCGTGTACGCTGGCATGTGTGTCAGTTGTAAAAAGTAAAGCATGATCGAAATGATTTCCAAGATCTTCTCTAAGATTTAAAATATCTTGAGAGGTATCATTTCCTTCAAAACCAAAGATTACTGTTCTCTGGCCTCCTGTCTCCTCTACCATAGCCATAGAAGGATTTTCGTCTGCTGATATATCGATTCCTGCTCTATAATTGTAGAGTTCCTGATCGTCCAGTTCATCTATGAAATCTAGGAGGCTTTCACGGGCCTTTTCTGCCTTTATTGTCCCGTAACGCATTTCCTTACCGTTGCTTGATTTTGTCTGATTGTGCAGATCGATAAGAAGCACATCCTCTTTATCTATAACTTCCTGAAATATTGCAGCATCATAGTCATCAAAGCCCTCGAACTCCATATATACAATCTTCTGTTCGCCGAGTCTGCGGCCATAGAAACAGCAGAAGCCATAATCCTTCTTGATTAAATGTGAGGCCTTTGAGGATTTATCGACTTCTTCAGAGGCCTCAAGTATTTTACTTGAGTCTCCAGGATCTGAAGGATCCATCTGATGGCATGAGGGAACATGGAGGAAGAATCCTTCTCCATCCTCGTTCAGTTCTTCTATGATATCTGTCGTGATTTTTCCTCCTCCAAATCCCTGTATAGGACCTGGATGCACCCACGGCGCGAGGAATGTTTTCAGGCCTGATCTGTTCTCTACCTTCAGTGTCTGAACGTCAGGCCTGACTTTTCGTCCGAGATCAAGCTTCTCCTGTCTGTTCTGTAGAAGTGCCGTTGCTAGACCGAAGATTGAAATTTCAGGTGTGTTAGAGCCTATCAGGAACTCTGTCAAGTAAAATGCAGTAAGTAATGCAAGGCCTGTCGCCAATACCACAAGCAAGTTGAATAGATAAGCTGTAAGCGTTATCTGGAAGTAGCTTCCAAGTATCAGATGAAAACCAGCAAGTATCAAAGCCGGTTGAAGTATACTCAGTAAGGAAATCCTCTTTATATACTGAGGTCCGTTTGAAAGCACCAGTATAAAGAAGTTGGAAGCATAAAGAGTAGATACGCCTAACCAGATTATATTCCAGGCCACTTCAAAGCTGCCTGCCAACGATATGAGGACTGTAAACAGAAAGATTATCAACTGATTCACCACTGAAAGAAAGTACCCCCATTTACGTGGATACTCGGGCAAAGAAAAGCTGTAGGCCTCCGACGCCAGTACAGACGGCAAAATAAAGAGGAAAAGACCTATCAGAGGTGCCAGAAGCGGCTCGTAAGCTATATCTATTCTATCTGTGAAAAGCAGGAATATTATCAATCCATAGAGGAGGCCTGTAGCTACGACTAGCTTGAAGGTATCTCTAAGCCTTGGAAGGCGGAATATTACTTTCCGGAAAATATCAAGATTGTCCGCAGCCATTTACATCTCTACAAAATCTCTTTAATCCAGGAATTTTTCAAGTCTTCGAAATTATAACTCTCTGTCAGAGGCCTTCCATTCAACTCCCTTCCCAGTAATAGATCTAAAGATATTAACTATACCGCAGAAAGTGATGAACCATGCAAAAATGAAGAGATGAACTCCACGTGATAGAGGCGTGCTTATCCTTCTCTCAAGGACAGCTTTGAAAGCTGAGTGGACGAATGCGAAAGGACTGAATAAAGCCGAGAAGAAAGGACCGGCCATAGCTGAAAACCACGAGACCTTAACTTTCAAAGACAGATTACTGGAAATAAACGGTTTTGTGAAGTGTCTGAGGCCTTCAATCGCCCCATTCATCCATCTCAGTTTCTGGTTATACAGATCCGGGAAGTTTGTGACTGCCTGCTCTCCAACATACGACTCAGTGTTAAGCGCAGGCCTCTTCCCATCCAGATACGCCCTCTGAGTCAAGTCAGTATCTTCACACATCCTTGATTCATCAAAGCCTTTCTCCATCAAATACTGGCCGTCTAGAACAGCTATCAGCCCGTTGAAATGATTGAATCCCTCTGTTCTATCCAGCAGCTTCTGCATATCCATCAGGAAATCGTACTCTGCATCAACCAGTCGCGTTACAAAATTCCTGTCCGGATTCAAAATCTTGCGGGGACATGTCGACATGAATACCTCTTCAGATGAATCCAGCTGAACTTTACAGGCCTTCAAGAAGTTCTTCCCGGGCCTGGAATCTATATCAAATATGGCCACGTATTCAGGATCTTCAAGCTGTTCAAGGCCTTCATTCAGGGCTCCTGCTCTTCTTCCCCTGGTTGTAGTTCGGACTACAACATTGACTTCATCAGAGGCCTCTTCATTGAGGAACTCTACTCTTTCATCATCTTCTGGATGCTTATCAGTGTCTATTATATAATGAAGTTGCTTCTGTAGGCCTTCAGGCATCTCCAGCTGTTTCAATGACTTTACAGATTCTCTTATTATCCGCTCTGGCTCGTATGGGGATACAGGGATAAGTATCTCTATTTTCTCGGTCACCTAGTTCACCTGTTGAGTCAGTAGATAAGAGTTTTCAAACTAGATTTTTAAGATAGGGATTGAATCGACATGAAAGTGTTTTTTAGAGTGCTTCTGCACAGCTTTCTACAGTGAAGATGTCTATCGCCGAGGAAAGAATTGAAAGGCTGTTTGAAATAGCTGAAGAAAAGGCCTCTGATAATCGCCAGGATCTGGCTGATAGATACGTGGAACTGGCGAGAAAAATAGGAATGAAAGCGCAGCAGCCAATCCCTGCAGAGTGGAAACGTAGATACTGCGGCGATTGCGGAGCATTTCTGACGCCAGGAAAAAACTGTCGCGTAAGAATAAACTCAAAAAGAGAACAGAAAATATATACATGCGAAAACTGCGGAAACATCCAGCGATACGGCCTTAAACAAGGAGAGGAGGAAAAATGACGTACATCTACAGACTGGCAGGAGACGACCTCGAGCTGGCGGAAGCAGATCTCAACGGCTTCCTTGAAAGCCAGAAAATAAATGAAGAGGCCTCCAGAAACGGCCGTTTAGCAGAGACGGAGTCTCATCCTCGCCAGCTGAAACGTCTGGCTCTTGTACATGAGGTCTCGGAGAAAATCTCGGAGGCCTCCACTGTAGAAGAACTGGAAGTGGAGGAAGTTGAGGGAAGCTTTGCTGTGAGGAAAGAAGCGGTTGCTGATAGAGAGATAGAGGATATTGAAGGCCTGATCGGGGACGAAATAAAATCAGAGGAGAACGAAGTGGATCTTGAGAATCCTGACACTGTTTTCAAGGCGTATGTGCTGGATGATAGAGTTGTGCTGGGGCGTCAGGTCCTTGATATTGATAGAGGGCTTTTCAGGAAGAGAAGTAATGAGAAAAGGCCTTTCTCGTCGCCTGTATCTATGGATCCTGTTCTGGCGCGTGTACTAGTGAATCTTTCAGGTGTAAAGCCGGGAGAACACGTCCTGGATCCTTTCTGTGGTACAGGAGGCATTCTTATCGAAGCAGGCCTCTGTGGAGTAGGAGTACACGGCAGAGATATGAATAATGAAATGGTTGAAGGCGCAGAAGAGAATCTGGAGGCATACGGCATAATAAATCACGATATACAGGAGAAAGAAATAAGTAGAGTAGAGACAGACGGGTACGATGCTTTAATTACTGATCTGCCTTACGGCAAGTCCTCTGAGATGACTGAGGACGCAGTCAACAACTTCGTCGACTTAATTGAAGAATTTGATGGCAGAGTAGTATTCATGTATAATGAAGCGAGTGTAGGAGGCCTTGAAGCTGATTTCGAGGTTTACGTACACAAGAATCTGACCAGATACATCTTCATTCATTGAATCATTCAGAAGCTTTCATCGTAAGGATCTCTTTCATCCAGATCGAGACTCCAGGAACTTCCCGGATCATTCCTTTCAGCGAGAAGATTTGAGAACTCTTCTCTCCAGGCCTCAGTGTCTCGACTTAGATGGAATACTGGCTCTCTTGAGGCCTTTTCAAATGCGTACTCTGCTGCGGCTGCAGCTGTTTCAGGAGATATTTCTTCCGGATAGACTCCATATCCTGTCTCTATATCCACATACACAGGTGCCTCGCCCGGAACAGGATTTTCTCTTAACATGATCTTTGGAAGAGACTCGGTAAGTACGTAGGCCTCTGTATCATCTTCTGAAAAATATGCTCTGAACTCCTGATCTCCAGACATAATTTGTTACTTGACTTGAACAACTAAATGTTTTTCGGTTAGGGATAAAAAGGAAAGGAGGACTTTCTTACAGTATGCGAGTGTGGACTGTTGGAAGCTCAAGTGCCGTACCTACAGCTGATAGAGGCCTTGCGGCTAACTTGATAGAGTATGATGGTGAGAGAATTCTCTTTGACTGCGGCGAAGGCACTCAAAGGACTTTGATGAAGGAGAAGCTTGGATTGATGAAGATTTCTCGCATATTTATTTCTCACTGGCACGCAGATCATTTCTCAGGCCTCCTTGGACTTATACAGACTATGGAGCTGGAGGGACGTGAGGAGCCTCTCTACATCTACGGGCCTCCAAGAACGGAGGAGTTCACTGAAAAAATACTTGATACAGGCTATTTCCGGCGTTCATACGATATATTCGTACAGGACATAGTTGAAGGAGAGGAGATAGTAGGTGAAGGATACACAGTGAAGCCTTTTGAAGTCGAACACGGCGTTAACGCTTTTGGATACAGCTTCGAAGAGGCCTCCACCAAAAAAGCGAATAAAGAAAAGATGAAGGAGTTAGGCCTCGGATCATCACCAAAAGTTGGGAAACTGAAGGAAGGAGAAAGCATCGAATGGAACGGAGAGACAGTAACTCCCGACCAGGTCGTGGAGGAGATGCCTGGAAGAAAAGTTGTGTACTCTGGCGACACAGAGAAGTGCGAAAATATGATCGAAAATGCGGAAGACGCTGATCTACTGATCCATGAAGCTACCTGCCTGCACGAAATGATAGATGACAGAAAAGGACATACCTCAGCTCTACAGGCCGGAGAGATAGCCTCAGAGGCTTCAGTTGATAAACTTGTATTGACTCATTTCTCCAGACGCTACAGGAACAACGAGGAAGAGCTTAGAGAAGAGGCCTTGAAGGAGTTCGATGATGTGGAGCTGGCTCAGGATGGTAAAAAGTTTGAAGTGAAGCCTCACAGGCCTGAAGAATAATATTTTTTAGATTTCGTCTAAAGCAGCATATATTTCGCTCCATCGCTTCTTGGCAGCGCTTTTCATACCTATGGAAGAATCTCTTTCTATATCTGTATCGATATTGGAGTAGTCAGAGGCTTCTCTAATTAGGCCTCCTACATGTCTCGGATTATATCCGAGATTATCTGCTTCATGTTTGACTGTACGATCTACTCCTCTTTCATAAGCTCTGTTGAGCAATCTGAGATCTTCTACAAGTTTTTCATTCGGATGTCCTAGTATCTCTTCTTCGTGCTCTAGTAATCTTGAAACATCTATTCTGTAAGTTCCTTCATCTATCAAAGGATCATCATCAGGCCTGACAGTAATCAATTCTGTATTTGGTCCTATTTCTGTCTGTAGATCATTTTCTAGGACTCTATCAAAGTAATCCGGTAGATGCCGGAAGATAACGTTTGCAGTTAATGTTTCGCGTAGAGCATCGTATTCTTCATCAGCTGTTCGGGCATTCATTTGAACTAGGCCGCTCTTGTGATCTCCTTTGTAGAAGACTTCATCAGCAAAATGTGCATCCTCCATATCTATCTCAACACATTCATGCCCGGGCCCAAACATCAGGTTCTTATCTTTGGGAAGGCCTCTTAGAGGGCCTGAGGGATAGATCTGGAACATGTCTCCGTGAGCGATTCCAAGCCAGTTATTTAATCCCATTACTTCGCCCGCAGATTCAAGATATTTTTCAGCATCGTCAATAGTATTCAGACTTCTGTCAGTGAATGGTCCGTAGTCTTCAAGGAACTCCTGACCATAGAAAACTTCATCTCCATCTCTACGTACGTAAAGTATATTTGGCGATATCTTGACGGAGGTAGAACCAGCCTCATCAACAAGTGAAGCAAATGCGGGCTCTCTTATCTTGTCTTCAAGAGTATCATTAACTTTTTTCTCCAGAACTAGTGAGTCATGTTCGTGAGGTTCCAGAACCCTTACTACTCCCTGTTCAAGATAGGGACGTAACGTGCTGTCTTCAGCACCGCCTTTTGCGATAAAAACCTCGTTAGCACTGAGCTCGCTGAAACTGAACTCTTCCGGAAACCAGCTCCTCAAACTGAATACATCAAGAGAATCATCCATACATCAATCATTTTTATCTTAAAAGTTATATTTGTTACTGTAAGAAAGTAAAAAATTATTTTTGTTTTTTCCGGGTTAATTTACGATCCTGAGATGGCTCGACCTCTATATCAGCGTCTTCAAAATCTTCTTTGAGGCCTTTCACTCTGTCCAGGAATACTGCCAGTGCAGCTATCTCACTGTGCGGCTGGTTCCCCACAGAAATATTATAATCTACGTTCTTGTATACCCATCTGGGGACTTTCTCGGCGCCGACAACTACGAGAAGATTTCTATCCTCGATTTCTTCCTCCAGTTGATCTATCTTGTCATCTATTTTTTCCCCGTACATCGTGAGATGGACTTTAAGGCCTTCGAAATCTCTTATCTCCTCCTTCCATTCTTCTGTGTATCTTACTTCTGTTTTTCCTCCCCATCTATGGATTATGTCTCTCTGGCTTTCCAGCATGTTCACATCTCTTTCCCCGGCGAAGACTATTTCATCCGCTCCCCACTGACGTGCCGTAAGGCCTACATGAGTGGATATCCTGTCATCCCTTCCTGCTCTGTGCCCGAGTCGGAGGACCTTGGTCATACTTCAGAGTTGCGTGGATAAATTATTAAGAACAGGCCTTGAGGCAAAAAAGATAAATCTTCAGATAGTTAGAAGTTATTATGGAGCAGGAATCGGCGAAATTAGACATACTTGACGAATTCGATGGATATATGATTAGAGATACTTCTGCGAACAGTTCTTTCCTGTATCTTACAGATTTCGAGATCGATGATCCTGTAGTTTATCTGAAAACCAGTGAAAAAGAACTTCTACTTGTACCTCCTCTGGAATTATCTAGGGCGCGTAAAGAGGCCTCTGTAGATGAAGTTGTGAACATGGCAAGGTACACAGAAGGACATCCTGGGAGAAGTGATGAGGCCCAGATAAAGATAATTAAAGGCTTTCTGAAGGAAAATAAAATCGATAAACTGGCTGTGCCCGGAGATTTTCCGTTTAGATATGCCCATGAAATTGGAGAGGCCTTTGAAATAAAGCCTGTAGAGGACTTCGTAAAACAGAAACGCAGGATAAAAACTAAAGAAGAGATACGCAAGATTAAGGAGTCACAGAAAAATACAGAGGAAGCTATGAAACACGTTGAAGACATATTAAATGGATCAGAGGTTAGAGACAGCATACTATTTTACAGAGATGAAGTGCTTACTTCAGAACGATTAAGAAACATAATCCAGGAGTTCTTGATCGATAAGAACTGCAAAGTGCCTATAGAAAGCATCGCTGCATCAGGAAAAGAAAGCTCAGATCCACACAGCAACGGGAAAGGCCCTATAAAAGCTAATCAGCCGATAATTGTCGATATATTTCCGCGTAAAAATCGCTACTTCGGTGATATGACAAGAACTTTCGTTAAGGGAGAAGCCTCTGAAAAATTAAAAGAGATGCACGAAGCTGTTGAAGAAGCATTGATTCAGGCCTTGGATGAAGTTGGAGACGGCACGACTACCGACGAAGTTCATGGAAAGGCCTGTGATGTACTTGAGGAAAGAGGATTTGATACATTACGTAAAGACAAAGACATTGAGGAAGGCTTTCTTCATTCGACAGGACACGGAGTAGGCCTTGATCTCCATGAGTCTCCAAGAATAGCTGAAAACGGCGAACAGATACAGAAGGGAATGGTGATGACTATCGAGCCAGGACTCTATATCAAAGATGTAGGCGGAGTTAGATTAGAGGATATGATAGTCGTGGAAGAGTCAGGATACAGAAATCTGAACTCGATGAGCTATGAGATGTGAAAACATTCTTAACTTCTCATGCCTCTATACTTTTTACAATGAAACGTGGTCATCCCACTATCCGTTAAACGTTTGTTCGACAGGCCTAGATTTAACTCTGGGCTTTCAAAAACTTCTCATAAACTCTTTCAACTCAGAGACAGATCAAAATGATTGAAGTAGAACTACCTGATGGCTCAATTTTAGAAGTAGAAGAAAACTCTACAGTAGAAGATGTCGCCTACGAGATAGGAACAGGCCTTGGAGACGATACCAAAGCCGGAAAGATAAACGGCGAACTCGTAGCCAAAGAAGAAACAGTATCAGACGGCGACGAAATAGAAATTGTGACACCTCAAAGCGATGAATACACAGACGTACTGAGACATAGCGCCGCCCACGTATTCGCACAGGCATTGCAGAGACTGCATCCTGAAGCAAAACTGACAATCGGGCCTTGGACAGATGAAGGATTCTACTACGATATCGATGGCGTGGAACTTGAACAGTCAGACTTCGAGGAAATCGAAGAGGAAATGCAGGAGATCGTAGAGGAAGACCTTGATATTGAGAGGATGATTCTTCCTCGTGAAGAGGCAGAGGACTTCTACGCAGATAACGAATACAAACAGGAGATTCTGGAGGAAGAGGCCTCTGGAGGAGATCAGATCAGCTTCTACAGGCAGGGAGAATTCAAGGACTTATGTAAAGGACCTCACGTAGACTCTACAGGAGAAGTTGAGGCCTTCAAGCTTCTGGAGATCGCCGGTGCCTACTGGAGAGGCGATGAAGAGAACGAGATGTTGACAAGAGTTTACGGAACAGCCTTCTCCTCAGAAAAAGAATTAGAGGAATTCATTGAGAAGAGGAAAGAGGCTGAGAAAAGAGACCACAGAAGGATAGGCCAGGAAATGGACCTGTTCTCTGTACCAGAGCACGCACCGGGAGCACCGCATTATCATAGAGCCGGTATGATTGTCAGGAGAGAACTGGAGGAATACATCAGAGAGAAGAATGCTGAGCTTGGCTATGAGGAAGTCTGGACTCCTGAACTTAACAAGGCAGAGCTCTGGAAAAAGACAGGGCACTACGAGGCTTTCAAAAAAGAGGGCGAAATGTTTTCCTGGGAGCAAGATGATATAGAGTACGGCCTGAAGCCTATGAACTGTGCTAATCACAGCCACATCTTCGACTCAGGAACAAGAAGCTACAAAGACCTGCCAATCAAGCTTTCAGAGTTCGGAACAGTCAACAGAAACGAACAATCAGGAGAGCTTTCAGGCCTTCTAAGAGTCCGAGTAATGACTCAGGATGACGGCCATGCATACATCAGAAAGGACCAGATCGAAGAAGAGATCAAGGCCCACTTAGAGAAAATTATCGAGATGTACGATGAGTTCGGATTCAACGTCAACTTCATCATGGAGACGAAGCCTCCGAAAGCTCAAGGCCCAGACGCATTATGGGATGAAGCAGAGGCCTCCCTGAAGACTGCGATGGACGAAGTCGTTGGCGACTACGAGGTGAAGCCCGAGGAAGGTGCATTCTATGGGCCTAAAATCGGTGTAGAGGTGGAAGATGCAATCGGTAGAGAGTGGCAGTTGGGAACAGTGCAGCTTGACTTCGTGATCCCTCGGAACTACGGACTCAAGTATCAGGGAGAAGACAACGAAGAACACTACCCAGTCATGATCCACAGGGCAATCCTTGGATCTATTGAGAGATTCATGGGAGTAATGATCGAACACTTCGCAGGGGAATTCCCAACATGGCTGGCACCAGAACAGGTCAGAATCCTGCCGGTCAGCGACGACAACCTGGCCTATGCAGAAGAACTGAAAGAGGAACTCTCAGATTTCAGAGTCGAGATTGAGGAGAGAAGCTGGACTGTAGGAAAGAAGATTCAGGCCGCTCACGACGACAGAGTGCCTTACATGATAATAGTCGGAGATGACGAAGAAGAGGTCTCTGAAATCTCTGTCAGAGACAGATTCGAGAACGAGGACAGAGGATTCACGGTCAAAGAATTCAGGAAGCATCTAGAAACTGAAGTCGGAGAGAAAAGGCTCAAACCAGACTTCTTCGACTAAATTGTTCTTTTCCTTCTCTTTTTTCCTAAATCCCAGTATTCTTTTATGTCTTGGCAGTTTTAACTGCTTTATGAGCGATGGACTGGATATGAGGCCTTTTGAGAATCTTTGGAACACTCTTGAAGGCCTAGAGGAAGAAAAGGGCAACGAAGAGGTTCCGGAGATAGATGCAGAATCCGCCCTGGAAGACAGCTTTGATCTTCTGGTGCACACAGAGAAATTCATGAGAGGTGCTATATATCATGACTCTGAGCGGAGTTATGAGCTGGGAGATGTTGCTTTCGATGATCTTTCACAGAAAATATCTATTCTTAATATGCAGTATCCTCACAGAGCAGAATGTCTGCAGCAGGCCTATGAAGAGTTGAGAGAGTACAAGAAGGAGATAAGCGAGAGGTTTGAGGATCGAGTTGATAGTATTGTAGAGAGAAGTTACAGGGAAGTATCGATAAGTTTTGAAGAGTACGAATCGAGCAGGTTAAATTAATAGGTTGAGAATAAAAAACTCGACTCAAATTTACTTATCATGGTAGAGGAAAGAATAGAGGAGTTCGCTGATGTAATTGTAGAAAAAGCAGCAGAAGTGGAGGAGGGAGATAATGTTTATCTGATGGCTAAATCGCTTCAGGCTCTTCCACTGTTCGAGGAAGTTCGGAGACAGATAATAAAGAAAGGAGCCTATCCTTTCGAGCATCTCCTGTATGACACCGTTTCTGGGGAAAGAATTGATCATGACTGGATGAAGCATGCGTCGGAAGATCAGCTTGAACATTTTTCAGAAGTAAAGATGAACGAGATGGAGAACATGGATGCTGTGATCAAGATTAACGGCTCCGATAATCATAAGGAACTTGCAACTATCGATCCTGACAGTATTTCAGACTGGAGATCCACTACACGCGATATACTGAACAAAAGAGTGGAGAAGAAATGGGTGCTCGCTGCCTATCCTACCACAGGCCTTGCACAGCAGTCAGATATGCCTACACAGGAATTTGAGGATTTCGCGATTGATGCAGTTGTGGAAACTGACTGGGAGGCCTTGGCTGAAAAGAATCAGGAGATTAAAGAAGTATTTGACGGCGGCGATAAAGTCAGGATAGTCGATGATACCACAGATGTCGAGATAAGTATCGAGGGTCGTGAAGGAGTTACAGCAGATGGAAATAGAAATCTTCCTGATGGAGAGGTTTTTTACGCTCCTGTAAAAGATGAAATTGAAGGACATATCGAGTTCTCCTATCCTGTGACAGCTGAAGGCAATGAGATAAGTGGCATCAGACTGGAGTTTGAGGAAGGTCGTATAGTCGATTTCTCAGCCGAGAAAAACGAGGAATTCCTGAAGAAGATGATAGAAACAGATGAAGGATCACATTACATCGGAGAGCTCGGAATCGGCACTAACAGACAGATTGACCGCTACATCAAGTACACACTTTTCGATGAAAAAATCGGCGGAACAATCCACATGGCAATCGGAAAGGCCTACGAGGACTGTATGCCTGAAGGAGAGGAGCCGAACGAATCCAGCATCCATTGGGACATAGTCAAGGATCTGCGTGAGAGAGCAGGTGGTGGAAAGATATTTGTTGACGGAGAACTAGTCCAGGAAAACGGAGAATGGGTGTATTAACAAACACCTACATCTCTATTATTCAACTTCTATATCATATATTTCTGCCCATTCACTGCAAGTTCGATCCGCAACCTGCACATCCTCCATCGAATCTTCTTCTACATAATCGATGACTCCGCCTTCACATGAATGAACAATATGATCATACTCACTGCACTGATCAGCAGAATCATAGAACGTATCATTCCTTTCAAATCCTACACAGCTATCTCCTAGAGGAAGTCCGTGACAGATATTTACTTCTTCCGAGCAAACTCCTGTGGCCTCAACAGTTCTGATCCCATACCCGAAGTATAGGCCTATTGTAAGTACGACTACGGCCGCGATAAGTATTATTAGCGGCTTTGACAGCTCCTGTACAAGTTCGTGTTCTATTGTATCTTTTATCCGGGCGAGATCTGACTTATCCACTGTAAAATTATGTTGGATTTGGAGGCCTATTAATTCTTCCGCTCAAGGGTGAGGCCTGGTAACTGGTCAGGGTTGATTTAAAAGTTTTTGAACATCGGTTTTGTTGTATGACGACAGTTTATGATGTAAAAGCAGAACCTCTAATCATGGAGGTTGCAGAGGAGCTTGAAGACGAATTCGAGGCCCCTGAATGGACAGGATACGTGAAGACAGGAGTGACTAAGGACAGTCCTCCACAGCAGGATAACTGGTACCACATCAGAAGTGCCGCAATCCTGAGAAGAATCTACACCGATGGGCCTCTAGGAGTATCCAAGCTA
>JALDAN010000046.1 GCA_022729355.1 Candidatus Nanohalarchaeota archaeon
TCTTTCGATTAGATTTGAGTTAGCGTATCTCCAGCTATCAAATAATACATCTAATGGTTCATCTCCATGCTCATTTCTTGCACTGTCGACGTGGAATATCTCTTCTTCTCTGAAATCAATTTCCTCATATTCAAAGGAGAACGTGGTGGTTCCTGTAGTACCATAATACTCTGTATCCTGGTCATCCCAGTGATAGACGGTTGTATGATCGCTTCGTGTGCAACCACCGACCCCTGTACAGCTGTAGGTCGTTCCACTCTCATAGTTCTCACAGTCCTTATTGTCTACTGTGACTTGGCGGCTTGAGTATGAACCCCAGTAATCTATATCTACGCTCCAGGAATTGAAATCTTCATGTTGCTCATAGCCATAACTTCCATCATCTTCCGTCCATATCTCTCTAGACTGTCCTGATGGATCAAACGTACTTCTATCACTTGAACTGAAGTAATACTCAGTTACAGTATCAGAAGTTCTTGATTCACAACCATCTATGGATCCTGAAGTAGTACAGTTTTCACCGGTACAGTCCATAAATCCTGATTCACTTCCTCCGGTGTATGCACCAGCCCAGTCCGTATCAACCCAGTAAGACGTAAATGATCCAACAGATTCTGAGCCAACCTCTTCAGCATAAACTGCATGGAACTGCTTATTAGGATTGGATTCAAGGTAGAAGTCTGGAGCACCTGTATAGGTCTCTGGAGAATAGATAATTTCCGTATCACTGTCACCGGTTATAGGGCCTGTATTTGAATCTTCTGAAGCTGCAGCACTCGTCAAGTCATCCTCCTCAGTAAATTCTCCTGACCTGAAATCAGCATTTCTATGATCATTCCATTCTTCCGCCTCTAAATCATAACTTTCCATATCCGGATTAGCAGATGTGGAACCTGCAATCTGACTTATCTGATCAAAGTCTCCTGGGAGCTCAAGTGCTTCAATAGACGAATGCGAATCAGAAATAGTATTAGGCTCTACTGAGCTAGTGCCATCTTCCTCTTCCAGTATATTATCTGCCAGGCCATAGTCCTCTGGACAATTAAACTGTGCATCTTCTTTTTCTTCATCTAGTACAGCATTTCCACAGTATTCTTCAGGATTTTCTTCATAACCATCGTCGTATTCATATCTGTCTGGATCAGGGTATAAGAAATGCTCTTCTCCCTCTACTTCTCCTTCAGTGTGGCTTGGATACTCTCTTTCCTCATCGTAAGTCCAGCCTTCTGAAGTGGAGGCCTCATCGCTTGTGAAGTCACCTGCTGCCCAAGGATAATCCCATCCTTCTGGATCAATCCATGGCTGTTCAATAGTATCGTCGGAGGCCTGTGAGCTGTCTACTATTGATCCTTCTTGAATAAATATTGATGATCCGAAAAGTGTTGAGAAGCTTAGTTCTTCTCCGTCTTCATCGAAGGCGTGAGTTGCTATTGTGTCTCTTGAGTCGTGAGGATGTGGATCATAGATTAGAGGCCTTACACATCCGGAGAATGAAGGATTTCCTGGACATTCTTGAACGAAATCTTCAGTACATGTTGCTTGGTATGATACGAAGTCACTGTCGTCTTGATCAGCATCATTTTCTCCCAGAATTCCTGCAGTAACAGTCTCACCTTCTGTGACATCGACATCAACTTCTGCTGAGAAAAATCCTTCTCCTCTTTCATCAAAATTTATTTCCTCTACCTGTTCTGGTTCAGATAATGCGAACCAAGAATCTACCGTTGATGTCATCCCTGTATTGATGATTTCTCCCTCAAGCGTTATCGAGCCAAGACCATCAACACCACACTCTTCAGAGGCAGCGGTTATTTCCACTTCAACATCATTATCAAATACTATTTCTCCATGGCCAACATAGGCCTGAGAAATTGATACTAACAGCAATACCGAAAGTATCCCTGAGATTTTCTTTGATAGCGCCACATTCCAAATAATATAATCGCTGTATTAAATGATTTACACAGATTTCAGGAAAAGAAGCAGACAAACCAAAACATATTTAAAGTTACTACTATATAATAACAACATGAAAGAGAGTAGAAGAGGATTTATGGCAAAGGCTGGTGCCCTGGCATCCGTAGGCCTCGCAGGATGTATTGGTGATGACAGTAGTGACGATCTCCCTATTGCTGAGGGCGGGCATATACCAGAGGAGAAAAGAGATTTATTTGGGCCGGATGATACTTTTGCACCTCCTCACGAAGATTGGATGATCAATGTTGTAGATGAATCCTCTACTCTTGGAGGGCATTTCGATTACGAGGCCGATAGACACGAGTTTAACACCGAGGCCTCACATTACGATGATGATTTCCAGACAGTGACCGTCTCCGGGATAACTGAGGAGGACTGGAAGCAGATTCTGAGAGACGATCTTACGGAGAACAGGAGACCTAGAGGCCCTAATACAGGCAGTTCTGCCTCCAATCTTGAGAGATTTATTCAGGGCAGAAATACTTCTGTAGATGAAATATTTGAGTATGTAGATGAGGCCTTTGAAAATGGAGAAGAGTTTTACAACGATCCTGACAACGTGCCCTTGCGCACCTCCAGCGACTTGAGGCCTGGAGAAGTGTTTGATGTACCTGAGTGGGCTGAAAGAGTTTTCATGGGGCTTTTCGAGGGTATTGATGCTGAGGCAGGTATAAGAGGCGATAAAGATAATTTGATGGGTAGTGGAGCGTATACAGAGGCCACTTATACTCTTTTCCGGAAGTATGCGGAGGAGGAACTTGGTAAGGAAATTTTTGAGGACTTTCACGTGTGGCGTTTCGGTACAGAAGCAAGTAGGAATGATGACTGGCTGCTGAATCACTCCATGATAGGATTCGCGTACAGCGACGATGGGGAACACGGTTTCAGGATTGTTGAGCCTGTTCCTCCCAGTGAAGGGCGCTACACCGATAGTATAACGGAGAATATTGATAGGCCTGAGAATAAACCGTACTTCAACGATGAGAAGGAACAGGCCTCAACTCTTAATCCGAACAGAGCACTTGAACTCGTGCAGCAGGATGCTGTAAGTATAAATGAGGAGAGGATTGTTCATAACAAATTACTGGAGGATATCAGAGCTATCTCTGATTCTGCTACCACGTATGAAGACTCTACATCTTCAGATGCTCCGGATTACGCCGTATGGTTTTCAGAAGAGTTCCGTGACTCAGTTGAAGATACGTTTACAGACGACTTTACAGAGGACGACATGATGAATGCGGTGTATACTTCGAGAGGCCTGATAGAGATACAGAACAGTATAGGATATGAAAGGCCTCTAAAAGTAGAGGGCACCATGGAGAATCCTGTAGTCAGTTATACACCTGAAGAGAAAGTTGAAAGACTTGTGGAGGAAGGCCTCTAAGTTCTATGGTGGCCAGGGCGGGCTTCCGTACTGGTTCCTGTAATCTCTCATAGGCCAGTGATTATACAGGTTTCCGTCTGGATCACGGTCTCTGTAGTCTTGGAAGTCATTCCAGGGATCCTGTGCACCGATGTCCGATGGTAGATCGTTTCTGTGGAACGGTGTTTTCTCTGTATTTACGGTTATAAGCGGCTCCATACAGTCTTCAAGACATGGGTTGTTGCTTCCAAGATGAACTCCTTCACCTTCCAGAGTTGTGTGTTCAATTGTGAATACACAGCTATATTTATCGGTTTCAATATCGTACTCGATTCTGGATGGTACCGTCGCAGTTACGTGAGCATCGCCATCAACTATTTCAGTAGATATAGCGGCTACATTATCTATATATGATTCATCGTTAGGCCTTTGACGTTCTGCTCCATGCCAGCACTGGGCATTGATCTCAGTAGGTACGTCTCCATAAACATCTCCAAATTTTTCTATTTCCTGCTCTGGAATTCTGAATCCTACACTGAAACTGTTCTCTATATCAGAAACACCTTCGAGCTCATAGAACTCTACATCCAACTGGACTGTATCCGGTTCACATTCCTGATCAATATGTGTATATCCTGGAGGACACTCTTCAACAGGCTCCCAGTCACCTCCGTCACAGACAAAGTAATCTGTATTCCAGTGATCTCCCGGACTGAAGACATACTTCCCTTCCTCGCTGTTTGGTGCTTCTGTCTCACAGATGTGGAAACGAGTCTCATCTCTTGGGAGTCCTATATCTTGAGGCCATGTCTCATCCTGTGGATTAAACTCTTTCCCTGCGATCATTTCTCCTCTCAAAAGATAGTCTGAATCCTCTCCTGCCTCCTTATGGCCTATTGGACA